>NZ_LOHE01000002.1 GCF_001559865.1 Abyssisolibacter fermentans | reverse complement strand
GTTGAAACGTTGTGTTGTAATTACTACGTAATTGCCTTCGAATTCACTGAAATCTTCTAATTCAGAAACCTACAGCATATTATTCAAAGTTATACGAAAAATCAGGGATAATATATTCAAATATTTTGATATTTATGATATAATTTATTTGGGACATTTGTTGTACATTTGGGACTTATTTTGTCCCTTGACAAATATATATTGAAGGAGAGATAATATGCCAGTAGTTAATTATCAACAATATTGCGATATGCTTGACAATGCTAGAAAAAATAAATTTGCTTACGTTGCAGCTAATGTAACATCTCTTACTACTGCAAATGCAGTATTAAAAGCTTTTGCAGAAATGAAAACAGATGGTATTATACAAGTATCAACAGGTGGTGCTCAGTTTGCATCTGGACTTGGAAAAGAAGATATGGCTTTAGGAGCAATAAGCTTGGCTCAACATATTCATCTATTAGCTGAGAAATATGACATTTATGTCGCATTACATACAGATCATTGTCCAAAAAACAAACTCGATGACTTTCTTATACCATTACTTGAAGAAACAGAAAAAAGAAGAGCTAAAGGTTTACCTAATTTATTTAACTCTCACATGTTTGATGGTGGAGAGTTACCATTAGATGAAAATCTTAAATTATCTAAAGAGTTACTAGAGCGTTGTGCTAAAAATGAAATAATATTAGAAATTGAAGCTGGTGTTGTTGGTGGCGAAGAAGATGGTGTTAATAATGAAGATGCTCCTGCTGAAAAACTGTATACAACTCCAGAAGACATGTTATCAGTTGCACGTGAATTAAGTTCAGTTCCAGATAGCAGATTCTTACTTGCAGCTACTTTTGGTAATGTTCACGGTGTTTATAAACCTGGAAATGTAAAATTAAAGCCAAGTATTCTAAAGGATGGCCAAGAGGCTATTGTATCTGAATTTGGTGAAGGTTCACAACTAGATTTAGTTTTCCACGGTGGTTCTGGATCAACAATTGAAGATATACATGAAACTCTTGAATATGGCGTTATAAAAATGAACGTTGATACTGATCTACAATACGCTTTCTCTAGACCTATTGCTGATCATTTCTTTAAAAACTATGATGGAATTTTAAAAGTTGATAGTGAAGTAGGCAATAAGAAAGTATACGATCCAAGAAGCTATTTAAGAAAAGGTGAAGCTGGAATGAAAGAACATGTTAAAAATGTGATTAGAACTTTACGTAGCGAAAATACGACTTTATTCAATAAATAATGAGTAGATTAAAGGACTAACCAATATTTATTTATGGTTAGTCCCTTTTTAGTATCATTTCAAATATTCATCAAACCAATCTGTTATTTCTTGTAATCTCTTAATTCTATGCTTAGGTTTTCCACTTCTACTAAGCTCATGGTTTTCTCCTCTAAAAATACACATACGAGTATCAACACCGTGATATTTTACTGCAGTATACATTTGCATACCTTCTGCTAACCAACATCTATAGTCCTCCTCTGAATGTATAAATAATGTAGGAGTTTTTACATTATTAGCATATTTAAGTGGAGAATGCTGCCATAGTTTTTCGTAATTGTTCCAAGGTTCATCTAAGCATTGATCATATCCAAACAAATATCCAATATCACTTGTGTTAAAGAATGATATCCAATTCGAAATACTTCTTTGTGAAGCAGCAGCTTTAAATCTATCTGTATGTCCAATAATCCAATTAGTCATAAAACCACCATAAGACCCACCTGTCACACCAACTCTATCCTTGTCAATCTGAGGATATTTTTCTAAAACTGCATCAGTAAATTTACTTAAATCATCATAATCTATAGTACCATATTTTCCTCTTATATCGGCAAACTCATTACCTCTACCATCACTGCCTCTAGGATTGCAGAAGAATACAAAATATCCACTATTAGCCCAGTACTGCATTTCATGTACAAATACTTCTCCATAAGCTGTTTTGGGACCACCATGTATATCTAATATAGCGGGATATTTTTTGTCAACTTTGAAATCAACCGGCTTCATAACCCAACCATCTATTAATACACCTTCATCTGTTTCTACAACTAATTTTTCTATTGATGCTACTGTTTTTTCTGATTGAACCCATCCATTAAAGTTCGTAATTGGCTTTTCATCATCGCCATTTAATTCATATAACTCTTGTAGCTTCAAACCTCTCAATCCAATAAATAGTATTTTGTCGTTATATACATCATAATTATCTATACTTCCGTTAAGTTTAGTTAATGTAGTTATATTTCCATTTCTATCAAGCTTATTTAAATATGAGCTATCTCGTTTTGTGACGATAAAGTATAATTCTTCATTAATAACCTTTAACTCAACACTATTTCCAAAACGGCAATCTGAATTAACTGAATTCCATAAGCTATAATCAAAATCAGGTGTTATACAATCTGCTTTATTAGTATTAATATCTATTAAATAAAATTTACCGTTCTCATTTAAGCCATATGCTTTCATATCAGAACCATTACATATTAATTCATTTTTATTGAAAAATCCTACATAATTATAACTAAAATCATCATGTGCTGGTATTTCTTCTAATTTTGAACTATTTATATCGTACAAATATATTTTGTTTATAAATCTCATTTTATCTTTAAATTCTTCTGCTATAAAAATAACTTTATCTTTATCTTTATTTAATTCAAAATATTCTACATTCATATATTTATCTGATAACTGCTGAATTCTTTTAGTGTTTACATTATACAAATATAATCCTGTTCTGATTTTATTTGTATAACCTAAACCGTTACCCCAATACGGTATTTCATCTAATATTTCATAATCCTTGTCTTCTTTTCTTTGTTTCAATTCTTTTTTCTTACTTTCTTCATCAAGATGATATAACTCTTTTTGGTTTACGTTCATTGAAGAAGAAAATATATAAGATTCTTCATCTATTAAAGCTATTTCATCTACATTTTTAGGTATACTAAATGCTTTTTTAGCTTCTCCACCATGTATATTTATTGTATAGAACTGAGTGAAATTTTCTCCTTCTTCTTGTTTTTTTTCATCATCTTTATCTCTTAAACTAGAAAATATTATTTGGTTGCTATCAAAAGACCAAATAAAGTCTGATTCTTTACCAAATGTAGTCAATTGATAATACTTTTTGTCCTTAATTTTATATAGCCATAAATATGATTGGTAGTTATTGTTTTCTAAATTGCTGTCATGAACTACAAAACATGCATATTCTCCATTTGGAGAAAATTTAACCTTAGATAAAAACTTGTATTTTACTAAATCATCTAATTTAATATTTGTCATTACTATTCTCCTTTCACTTGTACCTTATTATTTTAAATAACACTAATTAATGGTTAGTATGTAATAATTCACAAAACTTATTTTAAATTTCTTCTTTTATTATCCTCTATTTTTCTTAGAATATCAAACAGTGCTCTCTTATAACCTTTAGACCAAAGCCTTGTATTTAAGTTATAATCATCCAATGGCTTGTCAATTTCTTTTTTTATATAGTCTGTTATATTATCTATTAAATCATTTTTCATGTTTAACATACCTCCTTGCATGTATTTATAAAATATATTCAAACTTGCAAGGAGGTATGAAATTTAATTAACTTTAATTAGCATAACTATCCGTTTCATTAATAATACTAAATACTATATTTATGTATTTCTCATTCATTTGTTTTTTTACCATTCTAAAATATAAACTTCTTAAAAAATTCTTTCTATTTACAAGTAGATGACCTTTTTCAGGATATTTATCAGGTATATTGATATCTTTAAAAGATTTTATCCAATTAATTATATCCTTTTCATCAACTAAATTTTTTTCTACTATAGTTATTACCGCTATAATTAGTCTTTCATCTTCTTCATTTATGTATGTATAGTTGTCAATGCAAATTTTATCTTTTATTATTGTTAAAATTTCTAATGCCATCTCTTTTGTTATATATCTTGATAGTACTAATTCAACAAATGCATCAGCTGTATGAGCTGTTGAATGTGCCCATCCTTTTTTATCGATATATCCTCTTACATCTTTTTCGTTTTTTGCATATTTTATGGTAGAATCGAATATATAATTAAACTCTTCTTGAGATAATATTTCTTTTTTTTCATTATCATAACATATTATAACTGCTATCATTAACATTGTAAATGTTCTATTAAATACATCATCTCCAGCTTGTCCTATGTTTTTGTACAAGTGATTTTCACTTATGCAAACATCTAATAATGCTTTTAATTCATTCGTTTTTAATGAATCATAATTTAAAATCATTTTCCATAAAACCGTAAGTACTAAATCATCTCTTAATTCTGGATCTGTAGATCCTATATTATCCATTAATTCTAGAGCAAAATCATAATTGTTGATATTTTGTGGCAATTTATCGTTGTTTAATATTTTTTTAAGCTTTTCTCTTAACATCCTTTATCCCCCATTTTTGTTTTTATTATATTATACTAAATTTATACATAAAAAGGTACTTATTAAGTTTTTTGTAGAATTAATTTTAATGCGTTAAATAATTTACTATCAATTTTATAAGTAGTTTTTAATTACCTATAGAATATAAACCCTTTTGCTTAACCAAAAGGGTTTATATTATCTTTTATTCTTTAATTCATGTTGTAATTTTTTTCTTTTTAAGTTCTTTTTGTATATTTTTCAATGCCTTTTTAGAGCCTCGTTTTATATCTTTTTCCAATTTTCTGTCTTTGTATTTAACAAATAAACTATTTAAATCATAACCTTCAGGATACAAATTTTCACGTTTGACTTCTAATGTCACTCTTTTAATATTTATTTCTCTAAATTCACTACCAACCATTATTTCTATATTATTATATTTATCTACTTCTTTGAATACAATTGCCCTTTCATCAGTACCTAAAATCTTGACTCTGTCTCCAATTCTCAATTCAATCTCTTCTTTACTATCTTCCTGTAAATTTTCATCAACTATAAGCTTATTTTGTTTTATCGGTTTAAAATTGTATTCTTTGGTTGATATATATTTTTGTGCTCTTTTTATAACTGTTTCTTTTAGTCCCATTTTTCTCGAAATCCACAAAGCATTGCTTTCTCCGCCTTTTCCTATTATTAGTTCATAAAGTGGCTGTAAAGTCTCAGTATCAAATTTCATATGTGCATTTTCAAAATCAAAATGTTTAGTTGCATATTCTTTTATATCTGCATAATGCGTTGTAACTACAGTTATACAGCCCATGTAATATAATTCTTCTAAAATTGCAATTGCTAAATTAGCTCCTTCATTAGGTTCAGTCCCAACACCTAGCTCATCAAAAAGTATTAATGTATTTTTATCTGCTTTATTTATTATGTCTGCTATGTTTTTCATGTGAGATGAAAATGTACTAAGGGCATTTTTTATGCTCTGATTATCTCCTATGTCCACAAAGATATTCTTAAATATCGATAATTCAGTACCTTTTTGGGCTTTTACATGGAGACCCATCTGCACTGCCAAAGTTAATATACCTACAGTTTTTAAAGCAACAGTCTTCCCGCCTGCATTAGGTCCTGTAATTACTAAAGTTCTGTAGTTTTTTCCTACATGTATATTTAAAGGAACGCATTTTTCACCTAATAGAAAATGTTCTCCTTCTATTATATTTATATATCCATTTGCATTTATTTTGGGTTCTATCCCATTAATTTTTTCGCTGTATTTAGCTTTAGCAAATATCAAGTCATATTGGGCTATTAATTCTGCATTTATACATATACCTTTTGCATTTTCCTGGACTAATCCTGTTAAATACGCTAATATTTGATATTCTTCTTGCTGCTCACTTAACCTTAAATCAGCTAATTCATGATTTAATTTAGCAATTATTTTTGGCTCTATATAGACAGTTGTACCTTTTGTAGAATAATCTATAATATTACCTTCTACCTTATTCTTATAAGATGCTATTATAGGTACTACATATTTATCTCCTCTTTTACTAACAAAAAACTCTTGCATATAACTTTTATTCTTTGAGGACGTGATAAAATCATCTAATTTTCTTTTTATTTTATCTTCAAGAATATCAATTTTTCTTCTAATCCTAGACAGTTCTTTTGTAGCATCAGAAGCAATTTTACTGTTTTTGATCATACTATTAATTTCATCTTCTATGTCTCTATATTCTGTTAATGACCATGAATATTCACTTAAAATTGGAGCATAGAACTCTTGATCTGACATGAATTTTTTTAATCTTCTACATCCTCTCAAAAAATCTGATATCATCATTAACTCTTGTGATGTTAATAATTCAAACTTGCTGAGTTTACTTATTACAGCATTTATATCATTTATCCCATCAAATGGTACATGATTTACACTAAATAAGATTTTTTTAGCTTCTGTTGTTTCTCTTAGTCGTTTTTTTACAGCTTCTAAGCTTGTAAATGGTTTTAATTTATCAACTAGTGTTTTACCTAAACCACTTACACAATATTCTTTTAATCTTTCTAATAATTCATTATATTCTAATTTTTCAAATGTATTTGTATTCAATTCATTTACTCCTTTACATATTATTTTTTATATTCTTTAAAATAATATGTAGAGCTAATAGCAAAAACTATTAAATTACTCTTAATATATTAATATTAATTATCGATAGCTACGACATCTACTTATACGCATAATAAAAGGCATAATATGAGCATATATTAATAGTTTAAGCTAGATAAATTTCATATTGAACTCCCACTCACCTTTGCTACTAGTAGTAAGTGAATTCACAAGAAATCACAGATTTCTATTCTTTACTCATGAGTAAGTGATTTACGCCAAATCATAGATTGGGATTCTCTGTTCAACAAATAAAGGTATTATTAGTCTACCTTTTTTAGAAATTTATCAATTTTAGCTCTACTATTAACCCAGTAATATACTCATAAAATACCTCTCTTTATTTTTCATTAACTATTATCTTTCTTATACTAGCTTCAGATAAATTATACATCTTCATAATTTCATTAATTCTTTGTCCAGATTTATATAACTTATATATTTCTTTATTCCTTACTTTTAAAGCTTTACGAGTGCCATTATTTTCACCCCAAGCCGCATGTTTATTTTTTTGTTTTGGTATATAAATTATTTCACCTTGTATATATCTTTGAAGTTCCATTAGCAACTCATTTGGCAAAATATCTTTACCATTCTTATAATTCAAATTTAATTCCTCCTATAAATATGTTTTAGAATTAAATATTGACTTAACAAATAAAGAACGGCAAACTTATTCTTCTTTGATTAAGTTAAACGCACTTATTTATTAAGTCGCCTAACTACAAACTCCAATGATTTTTTGATATTTAGCATATAAACATCCACTCCTTTTATTAGTCTATAATAACAATTATCTCACAAAACATATATATACATCAAGATAAAGAATATTTATAATTGTTTTTTCAAATTCATATATTAATTTATGACCTAAATTATCCATATGATTTTGAATAATAAAACTCACTTATACTAGTGTAAATGAGTTTTATCCAAAATAACTTTATATATTTTATTTTAGTTAAATACTTTGCTTTAACACATTTATAGATTTTTATTTAATGTATTTCTTATTTCAACACTTGTATCATCAACAAATCTATTCATTTCTTCTTTTTTTAAATATTTACCCGTGTAAATATCAGCCTCGTCATTCATTGAATAATAATCCTGTATATATTTTACTTTTTTATTAATCGCTCCTTTTGGAAAATAATCTAGATATTCTTTTTCCAAACTCAATTTCATAAACTCGTCAAATACATTACCATCATGTTCTTTTAGATAAATAAAATCTAGTCCATACCAATCTTCTTTTACTTTCCATATGAATTTTGGATCATTATTTAACTGCTCCTCATATTCTATAATTTGTTTCTTTTTTTGATTATGTAACTTCGACCACAATTTATCTGTCAACAAATGCACATAATACCCTATGCAAAAATCCAACTCTTTTTTACTAATATTTGTTCTACATACATATTTTTCATAAAATTCTTCTGCTTTGATTTGTCCACCATTTCTAAAATGTGTTATTGCTGTAGGTGGATCAAATTCAGTATAATCCTCATTAGGCACACCTGAATCTGGTGCAATATTACCAATTAGAAATTCTTTTTTATTAAAATCAAACTCTTTTAAAAGTTTTTCAGCCACTCGCAAATGAGTAATCCACGTAGCCATGAAGTTTCCCCCTTGTATATCCTATTGTTGATTATCAACAGATTTTCTATCTTATACATTCTTGTTTTCTTGTGCAATTTCATTTTTTTCTTTTTTAGCAATGTTTACATAGTAATATAATAAAACAGTGCTGTAAATAAATATCTTTACAGAGATGCTTGATGAATACATTGGGAAAGTATCTTGTAAAAGATATATGCTATGAACAATTTTATTTATTATTATCAAACTCAACCCATTAACAACTAAATTAGTATTATTTGCAGCGAAAGCTCTCCATATAGCAATCCAGAATATATAACTAGCTATATTAGATATAAAAGATAAAAATGAAATACCTGTAGTAAAAATATCAATTGTTATAACTAATATATAAATATAGGCTATAGCATTCAATATATTTTCATATCTACTCATAAAATCAGTAGCTTTTTTCATTGATATTCTAAATTCTTCTAAACATTTAGCAACTTCAATACTATATTTAACATTTACCTTCAAAAAACTTATACCACTAATTAATATAATGCTTATCATAATTAACAATAATGAAAAATCAAAGGTCGTTTTACACATATATACTATGATATTTAATAATATTAATCCACCAATTGCTATAAAAGTGTATTGAATTTTATCTTTTTTAGCACCTTCTTGCTTAATCTTAGCAAAACCATTCTTAATAATTCCTTTATAGTTAATATTCTCTTCAATATTGTCTGCTCCGTATCTTTTTATGTCAATAAATGTTTTTATATTTGCAATTAATAGAATTATTGAACTTATCAATGCTAAATAAAAACCATAATCTAAGCCAGCAATTAACTCTAGACCGCTTTCTGAGTGTGAAAAAATAAATATCCCTACACACATGACAATAGTTAAAATACTATTAACTATAGCTACAATTCTAGCATTTTTAGTTTTATTTATTAATTGAAATACTATAGAAACTATAGCAAGTCCCAATATTAAATAAAAAACATACATAGTTTTTATTTGCCAAGGAATAGCAGACCCTCCGCCAAAAGCATTCATTATTTCAGAAAATTGTCTAACATAAGAAATTACTTTCAATGGTGCTAGAGACAATATATCTGTTAATTCATAACCGCTTAAAGAATATATAAAATCCATAAATCTCTCATTAGGACCTATCCAAGGTGAAAAAATTGAAATGAATAAAATTAAATTAAGAACTAATGTTGTAACGCTAGATCTACACAAATCTATAATACTTATCGATTTATTATTGTTATAAGTACTATTGTTACTGGCAACACTACAAACTTCATGAGAAGTTTCAATTGTCTCTGATTCCTTTTTCTCTAATTTTACACTAACTGGTTCTAGCTCTTTGTGACAATTACTACAAACCTTGCTGTCATCATCAATTTCCGTTCCACAATATTTACAAAACATAATTATACCCCCTATAAAAACATTTTATAACAATTTACCTGTTTATATTATAGCAGAATTCCTATATTTTGTATACTACGCTAATTTTTTTAATTATTTTTAGTATTTATATCTAAATGTACATTAAAGTATTTTTTCATCAATCTCTTTACTTAGACTTTATATCTTGTCTTCCTGTAAGTCATTTATTTAAACAACCATTTGAAAAAACTATATGATCACGTGTAGAGATGGTTCCCCTCGCTAAAAACTAATGAGATAAAACATTAAAAGTTATCCACATTTTTTAATTTGCATTTTGCAACTACCTAAAATATTCATATTCAATACTATTTTACCCTTATATTATAGTGAACTTCCTAGCTTTGCTAAGGTTTCTTTTCAGAAATGGCATGTATTGTAGGTTTTGAAGCTTCATGTGATTACCATTATACTACTGAAACAACTCTTCCTGTTTATATATTCCTTTGCCAATAATACTTAAAAACTAATTTTTTTACTAAAAGTACAATTTTCGGTAATGATTTAAAGGAGTGAGATTATTTTCTCACTCCTTTAAATTATATAAAATATTATTTACACAGGTTCCTCTATTGGTCCACCATCTAAACCCATTGGTGGTTCTATTGGCCCACCATCTAAACCCATTGGTGGTTCTATTGGTCCACCATCTAAACCCATTGGTGGTTCTATTGGTCCACCATCTAAACCCATTGGTGGCTCTATTGGTCCGCAATGTAAACCCATTGGTGGCTCTATTGGCCCGCAATCTAAACCCATTGGTGGCTCTATTGGTCCATCGTTTAAACTTACAGGTGGTTCTATTGGTCCATTACCTTTAATATTTCTCGGCCAAATTGGCCCGTTAGTATCTTTCGGCCAGATTGGTCCATTATGCTGTGTATCTTTTGGCCAAATTGGTCCGTTTTCTTGTATGTCTTTTGGCCATATAGGTCCATCTGCAAATACTACTCCTGTACTAAGAACTAATACTAAGCCTAACATTAATGCTATTATTCTCTTTTTCATATCTATTCCCCCTTCGCTTTATATATTTAATTATATGTATTATCCACCAGTAATTCCATTAACATACTTTTAACATATTTTTAAATGGTCTTAATAATTATTTCTATTATTTAACATTTTGCATATTTTGTTTTTTGCTGTTAATAAATCTAATACTCTTATTTTTCAAATAAATAAAATAAGAAAGGTAGGCTCACACCTATCCTATCAATTTCAACAGCTTCATTCCTTCTTTAGTTATTTATAAACATAACATGATACGCAATCTGTTTTATTATCCCAAGGTGTAGACTTTAAAGTAATTCAACCAAGATTAGGTCTTTCAGATATAAATACTACTCTTAACATTTATTCTCATGTAAACATGGAACTGCAAAAGAAAGCTACTGAAAAACTAAATAATTTATTGTCCGGTGACAAAATAAAAAACACTACAACTCAAATGCAGTGTTTTATATGTTTTTATACGAGCAAGTCTATAAGCCGAGTTCTGTATTTGACAGTTATCTATCTAGACCTATTGTTGCCAATAGGTTCCAGCGACCTACCTACGGGACGGCAACGGGCAGCTGCCTTTTTTAGTCCCTACTTGGTCTTGCTCCAGATGGGGTTTACATAGCCAGTTAGTCACCTAACTGCTGGTGAGCTCTTACCTCACCTTTCCATCCTTACCTATCATAAAATGATAGGCGGTTTATTTCTGTTGCACTATCCTTAGGGTTGCCCCCACTGGGTATTACCCAGCACCTTTGCCCTTTGGAGCTCGGACTTTCCTCATGCATTAACATGCAACTGTCTGACTTACTCGTATATTAAATTTTCAATTATTATCTTTATCGCGCAAGAACTAGTTTAACATATATGTATGTATACTGTCAAATGTTTATTATTGCTTTTTTTATCTTATTTATGTAATTATGCTTATTTTTATTTATAGCCTGTGGTAACTTTATTCATCTTTATTAGTATATAACAATATTCTTCCACAATTATCACAATAACATACTGCTTTGTCTTTTTTTAATTTTGAAATAGTAGATAAAGAAATATTCATATGACATCCCGTACAACATTCATTTTTAATTTTTACTACAGCTTTATGCTTTCTTTTAATAATTAAATTATATTTTTTTAGGAATTCTGGGTCAATTTTTTCATTTACTTTTTTTATTTTTTCTAGAAGCTCATTATAAATTTTGTATAAATCAGCTGTATCATTCGTATATTTTTTTTGTAATACAGCTACGCTTTTATTTAACTTGTCAAACTCGACTTGCTTGATTTCTATATTGTTTATATATTCTTCTATTTTCTCCATATCTTCGTAAATTTTATTCTCTAACTCTGTACACTGTTTTCTTAAAGACGTTTCTTCTTCTTGTAATTGTGTAAGCTGCTTAATATTTGATATACTACCATCGTATAATTTTGAAGTAACTAGCTTTAAATTATCTTCTATTTGTTTATGTTTTTTTTCACTTCTTTTAACCTCTATTTTTTTCATTTCAAGGTGAGTCTTGTTAGTTGTCAAATCATACTCCAGCTGTTTTAATCCAAGTTTAATATTCTCAAGCTTGTCCTCTTTTTTTATTTCTTGAAGCTTCTTACCAATTTTCTCTAGTTCAGATTGGTTTTGTTGAAGTTCCCACAATAAAAGTACTTGATTCATACTGTGACTGCCACTTAATTATTGCAGAATATATACATAAACCTAGATTATTCATAGAAAATTAGACACTCTACTATATCCTTCTGATTATAAGGTATTCATTAAATTCTCGACATATCAACTCGGTATGCCTTCGAATTCACTGAAATCTTCTAATTCAGAACTATACAGCATATTATTTGGGTATTAGATGAATACTCAAGGTTAAATTACATTCTATAATATATATTCTATAAGTAGCTCCTCCTCTCTTTTAAATTCCTAATTCTTCATAAATTTTAGTATCTATATAAATTCTTGTACAAATTATATGTTCTAGTATATTTCTAAATTTTATAAATATTCACATTTTTTATTTTATTAATTTTAAAGCCTACATAACTATATTAATTTAAACAGATATCTAAAATCTACGATTTTTAATCAAATGCCATACTAAGACAAAGAATAAATCTAATACAATTTAAATTATTTAAAAACAAAGGAATGATGCATATTTTTTTATTTCTTTACTAAAATAATAAATCTATTTATAAATATAGTTCTTTAGTTTTATTTTCTATTTATATTTTATCATCAATACATACTTTTGGCTATGTTTTAAATATATTTTTAGTCACCAATAACGTTTAAATAATATAATACTGGGCATTATTATCATTATTTGAAATTGATATATGAATTTCTTTTTCTAACCTATGCAAATATTCTTGTAATTCTTTTAATACAACTCTTTCAGTATTGTAATGTTCTGCATCAATGACTGCTATTCCAAGTTCATATGCTTGCTGTGCTTCAAATGAACGTATATCTCCTGTTATTAATACATCTGCACCCTTTGCTGATGCTAGCGTTATATATGAAGCCCCACTTCCTCCACAAACCGCAACTCTTTTTATAGCTCTTTTTAAATCTCCATATACTCTCATACTCGTACATCTTAGTTTCTTATTCGTAAACTTAGCTAAATCTTCTAATGTCATTGTTTTAGATATATAACCAATTCTTCCTATTCCACTAATAATTTGTTTGTTTTCTAATTGATAAATATCATATGCTGGTTCTTCATATGGATGGTTCTTTAATATAATATCTATTATGTTATTTAAAGCTGTCTTATGTATTATTGTTTCAATTTTAGCTTCATTAACTTTTTCTAGCCTATTAACCTCTCCTATAAAAGGATTGGTATTTTCTTTTGGCATAAAAGTACCTATACCTTCAGTAGTAAAGCTACAATGACTATAATTACCAATATCTCCTGCCCCAGCCTCATTTAGTTTTTCTCTAAGAGCTTCTGCATGAGTCGTAGGTACATAGACTATGATTTTTAAGAATTTTTCAATACTACTATCATCCAAAATTTCAACGTCTTTTAAATCTAAAACCTTTGATAATACATCATTTACTCCATCTTTACAAGCATCTAAATTAGTATGGCTAGAGTATATGGCAATATCATTATTAATTAATTTTTTTATTAATCTACCTTTATAAGTACTCAAATCAATACTATTCAATGGCTTAAAAATAAAAGGATGATGAGTTATAATCATATCATAATTTAACTTTACAGCTTCAGTTACTATAGCTTCAGTTGCATCTAATGCTAATAGTATTTTTTTAACTTCTTTATGGGGATTTCCAATTTGCAAACCACAATTATCCCATTTTTCAGCTAGCTTGACAGGAGCAAGTTTATTCATTGCATCACATATCTTTTTCACTTTCATATTTATTCTTCACCTCCAATATTTTATTGTATTTTTTTTGTAAATCTTTGTACTTTTCATTATTTTCACTATTATCTTTAATATTGTTCAAAATTTTATTTATCTTATCAAGTTTTTTGCTAATAAAAAACTCTAATAGTGGGTCTTTTTGTTCAATTAATTTTTTTCCTATTTCATAATAAATGCTATCTGTAATTTTTTCTTTTTTATGCTTTACTAATAATATTTCATATACTCTATCACTTTCTCTTGACAACTTTTCATTTATTATTGAATAATCATTATCGTATAAATATTTTCTCAATTTATCTGATGCTGTCATCGGTTGTAAAATAAAAAAAGGTATAGATTTAGCAACTTCCCTTGAAGCTTCTAATATGTCAGCAATTAAAATACCACCCATACCTGCTATAATTGCTACATCAACTTCATTAGGATCTAATACTTTTAATCCACTACCTAATCTTGTTTCTATTTTTTCAGTTAAGTTTTTACTTTTTATATATTCTTTAGCTATATTTAATGGTCCTATATTTACATCTGAAGCTATTATATAATTACAGATTTTGTTTTCTATCAAATATACAGGTACAAAACCATGATCTGTTCCAATATCAACTACCAGACTCTCTTTTGGAACCATATTTACTATACTTGTTAATCTAGGTGAAAGTTTCATAATTTTCTCCTTTACATTTTTTAGACTCCAACTTCTATAAGTAGAGAAAAACTTTTTAGTATGTTTCAATAAATTCTTATAAAAATAAATCTAAACTTCTAAAGCTAAATAAATATGTATGCATACATTTGAAAAATAAGTTGTATTTATTCAATTTTCACAATACATACTACATATAATTAAAAGCGAGAATACTGAATAAATATATTCAGATCGCTCGCTTTATCTCATTTTCTTATACGAACTATACAAGCTATAAAAAGCTAATTTATCAATTATTTAGACTCAAATCATAAGTAGGAGTAAGTAATTTTTTTTGAGTCAAGTGATTTAAAATTTACCTGATATCTAGATATTTAGCTGTAGTTAAACTACTTTTTTAATTAACTTAACAAGCCAAAATACTCTAATAGAATTTTTTTACTCTAAAAAGTCTTTTAATTTTTTACTTCTACTAGGATGTCTTAATTTTCTCAAAGCCTTAGCTTCAATCTGTCTAATTCTTTCACGGGTTACATCAAATTCTCTTCCAACTTCTTCTAAAGTTCTTGCTCTCCCATCATCTAAACCAAATCTTAATCTTAATACTTTTTGCTCTCTTTCAGTTAATGTGTCTAATACCTCTATAAGTTGTTCTTTTAGCATTGTAAACGTTGCAGCTTCAGAAGGTGCCTGAGCTTCAGTATCTGGTAAAAAATCGCCTAAATGACTATCCTCTTCTTCTCCAATAGGTGTCTCTAATGATACTGGTTCTTGAGCAATTTTTATTATTTCTCGTACTTTTTCTTCATCTAAATTCATTTCAGTTGCTATTTCTTCTGGTAAAGGATCTCTTCCCAAGTCTTGCAATAATTGTCTAGAAACTCTTATAAGTTTATTTATCGTTTCTACCATGTGTACAGGTATTCTTATCGTTCTAGCTTGATCAGCGATAGCTCTAGTTATTGCTTGACGTATCCACCAAGTAGCATAAGTACTAAATTTGTATCCTTTAGTATAATCAAATTTTTCAACAGCTTTTATCAAACCCATATTTCCTTCTTGAATTAAATCAAGAAACAACATACCTCTACCAACGTATCTTTTTGCAATACTAACAACAAGTCTTAGGTTTGCTTCTGCCAACCTTCTTTTAGCTCCTTCGTCTCCTTCTTCCATACGTTTAGCAAGATCAATTTCTTCTTCTGCTGTTAAAAGAGGGACTTTTCCTATTTCTTTTAAATACATTCTTACGGGATCATCTACATTTATTCCTTTAGGCACAAGTAATGCATCGTTAGTAATGTCATTATCTTCATCTTTATCTACAATTTCATTGTTTTTCTTTCCAACAATTTGAATTCCCATATCCTCTAAAGATTGGTATATATCATCAATTTGTTGAGGGTTTAAATCCATATTTTCAAGTGCATCTATTATTTCTTTGTAGGTTAAGACACCCTTTTTCTTCCCTGTTTCTATAAGTTTTTTAGCTGCTTTAATCAATATTTCTTTATTTTTGTAATTCTTTTTATCTACCTTACTCATTACTTACGCCTCCTCTAGTGAAACTTATCATGAAGCCTTATCTTCTCTTTTATTTTTATAAGTTGCTGTAATAATAACTTTAATTTTTTAATATCATCAACACTTTTATCTTTTTTTATTTCTATTTCATTTATTTGATTTTTAATTTTATCATTTTGAAGTTTTAAGCTTTGTCTCTTTATTACACTCATATAATCCTTTACTGCTTTTTCTTTGCTATCGTAACTAATTTTTATATCCAAATCTAAAATAACTTCTAACTTATTCAATTCTTTATCATTACATATTTCTTTTAGATCGGCTAAATCGATATAACTTCTTTTTTCATATATATCATAGATTTTTTCAGCTATTTTAATATCTATTTTATCTAAAAAATCTTTAGGCTTAAATTCATCATTAATCTTATCAAAAACAGTTTTATCTGTTATAATTAAATTGAGTAAACTGTTTTCAGCAGTCATGTAGCCTGATTTCAGTATAGTTTTTACTGGAGATATTTTATCCTTATTAGTATATCTATAATGTCTTTTTATATACTTGTCCTTGCTACTATATAGAAAACCCGAAGAATCTCTATTTATAGCTTCAGGTGAAATACCCGTTTCTTGAGATATTTTTTTAATATACACATCTTTTTCTACTGAACTTTTTATATTTGAAAGAAGTTTTGTTATTTCTTTTGTAAAATCTATTTTACCTGAAGTAGTTTGTAAATCATATTTTTTCTTATAATAGTGTATTTTATAATCAATAAATCCAAGCGAATTTCTCACTAACTCATTAAACATATTAATACCATATTTTCTTAGATATTCATCAGGATCTTTAGCCCTATCAAATATTACAACCTTTGCTTTTATATCATATCTATTTAAAATTTCAAAAGCTGAATTAACCGCATTTTGACCGGCTTCATCTGAATCATAGCAAATATAAACATCTCTTCTATATTTCTTTAATAACTTTGCTTGATATTCAGTGAATGCTGTCCCTAATGAAGCCACTGCATTTTTAATACCATGATTAAACAAAGTAATAACATCCATATAGCCTTCAGCTAAAAAAACTTTTTCATCTTCTGAATACTTAATTACATTGTTTATTCCATATAAATTATATCTTTTGTTAAAAATCGGAGTATCTGGTGAGTTTAAATATTTAGGTAAAGTATCATCTATAACTCTTCCGCCAAAACCAATAATTTTATTTCTATTATTTTTTATTGGAAATATAACTCTATTTCTAAATCTGTTGTAATACCCATTTTTATTATTCCTTTCAACTATTAAACCAGCTTTATAGATTAACTTCTCTTCATATCCTTTTTTTACTAAATATCTTTTTAAATCATCCCAATTATCAAGAGCAAATCCTAAGCCAAAATTCTTAATAGTTTCATAATCTATACCTCTATTACGTAAATAAGCAACAGCTTTAGGATTATTTCTTAAGTTTTTATAAAAAAATATAGCTGCTTCTCTATTAATTTGAAACAATACTTCATTTCTGATTTTAATTTCATTATTTTCATCTTTTTTTTCTAACTCTATACCAGCTCTATCTGCTAAAATTTTTGCTGCTTCAACAAAATCTACATTTAGATATTTTGATATAAAGCTAATCACATCTCCTCCTTCTCCACACCCAAAACAATGATATATCTGTTTAGTAGGAGAAACCATAAATGATGGAGTTTTTTCTTTATGAAATGGACAACAAGCTTTATAATTAGCTCCTGCCCTATTTAATTCTATATAATCAGAAATAACTTCAACAATGTCATTATTTTCTTTTATTTTATCAATTAAATCATCTGATAAGGTATATAGCATATATACCTCCTTTATTATTATTTCTCCACAATTTTCATATTTCCTCCAAAGAATAAATGTAAAATATTGTTGTAATCTTTAAATTATTGTAATAATTCATTTTAAGAACTAATAAGAGTTTATTTCTATGAAACTCCTACTAGTTTATTTCTAGTAATAATCGGATTCATTCCAAATTAAAATTTTGGATTATTTCTATAAAAGTCAATCATCATATATTTATTCGACATAAATCTATTTTTCCCTTTTTTTTAAAAATTTTTTTAGTATTTATCCCAAGGTTTTGGAACGAATAAATTATTGAACTTATTAATGGCATATCTGTCTGTCATACCTGCTACATAGTAACATACTATATCTTCCTTATTTGCATCAATATTTTTTATTTCTTGTGGTAATTTATTTATATTATAAATATAATAACTATATAATTGTCGAATGATGTATTTAGCTTTGTCTTCTTCTTTTTTTGCAGTTTTATTAAAGTATACATTGTCAAACATAAATCTCCTTAATTTGTCTGTAAAATATTGCATTTCACTACTCATACAAATCATATTACTGTTTTGACTATTATTTATAATATCTATTATCATGTTATTTATTCTATTACCATGAGTATAACCTACAAAATCCAAACAATCTTTTGGTAACATTTCAATTTTTAAAATTCCTGCTCTTAATGAATCATCTATATCATGATTTATATATGCAATTCTATCACATATACGTACTAACTGACCTTCTATAGTACAAGGTTTTTTCTTTCCAGTATGATTTAATATCCCATCTCTTACCTCGTATGTCAAATTTAATCCTTTATGTCCATTTCTTATTTCAATATAATCAACAATTCTTAAACTATGTTCATTATGTTTAAATCCATTTGGATGTAATTCATCTAATACTGTTTCTCCTGAATGACCAAAAGGTGTATGACCTAAATCATGTCCTAAAGCTATAGCTTCAGTTAAATCTTCATTTAATCTCAAAGCTCTAGCTATTGTTCTTGCTATTTGAGATACTTCTAATGTATGTGTGAGCCTTGTTCTAAAATGATCGCCTTCTGGTGCAATAAAAACTTGTGTTTTATGCTTTAATCTCCTAAAAGCTTTAGAGTGTATAATTCTATCTCTATCTCTCTGATATTCAGTTCTGATAGAACATTTATCTTCTTCTTTTTTTCTACCCAAGCTATTTTTACTAAAAGTAGCATACTTGGATAAAATGTTTTTTTCGAGCATTTCAGTTTTTTCTCTAATTTGCATATTTGAATCCCCTCTTAGTTTAACCCTAAATTATTCGCTTAAATTCATCGATTTAAATTCTTTGCTCATAGTCTTTTAAATAATCTGGGTTTATTATAAATTCAAATATATAATCATTTTAATATATATATACAACATATATAAGCATAATCCTTTAAATTTTAACGAAGATTTTTAGTAATAATTTTCCATTTACATAATGTTCATTTTTTCCTATTCATAATCAACTGAATATGAATTGCAGAAAAACCACTTGCTTTAATCAAGAATTATAGTTCTCTACTTAACAAAAATAAAGAGTATATATTCAAGTATACTCTTTATATTATTAACTTTTTTGTGTGAAATTATAAATACATATTTCAACTATATTTAATCATGTCTAATATTATACCAGCAGTTTCTTCTACTGCTTTATTTGAAACATCTATTATCGTACAACTTAATTTTTTCATTATTTTTTCTGCATATGTTAATTCTTCTAGTATTCTTTCCATTGCTGCATAGTTAGCATTATTGCTTAATCCTAAAGTTTTTAGCCTTTCTTGCCTTATTTGATTTAGTTTTTCAGGATTCGCTGTTAAACCAATTATTTTTTTATGATCAATTTCAAATATTCCTTCTGGAGGTAATACTTCAGGAATCAACGGTACATTAGCAACCTTAATGTTTTTATGTGCTAAATACATACTCAGAGGTGTTTTAGATGTTCTAGAAACTCCTATAAGTACTATATCAGCTTTTTTTATACCTCTAGCATCTTTTCCATCATCATATTTCACTGCAAATTCAACAGCTTCAACTTTTCTAAAATACTTCTCATCTAATCTTCTAATTAGACCTGGTTCTCTCTTGGGTGGCTGAGCAATTGTATCTTGTAAATGATCTAGCAACGGCGTCATTAAATCAAAACACTTTATATTGTTCTCTTTACATTTTTTTATTAAATAATTTCTAAGCTCTACTACTACTATAGTAAATACTATTATGCATTTTTCATATTTTGCTTCATCTACTATTTCTTTTATATGTTCATTATCTGTTATATATGGAAATCTTCTTATTTCATGTTTACTAGAATTAAACTGGCTTAAAGCTGCTTTTGCTACTTGTTCACCAGTTTCTCCAATAGAATCTGATAATACATAGACTACTACACCTTTTTCCATTATATTCCTCCTATCCTTTTGCACCTAAATCCACAAATAAGCTTGCAATACTCGTTTTTGATATTTTTCCCACAACTTTGTATAATATTTTCTTTTCATTTTCTTCTTTATATACTACTGGCAAGCTATCGACTTGATGATTTATTATCTTAACAGCAACATCATACATAGATTCTTCAGGGTAAGTCATTACTATATTAGGCATTCTTGTCATTATGATACCTACTGGTACTTTATTTATATCTAAAGTACCTATGGCACTTTTTAAGAAATCTTTTCTTGATACCACGCCAGCCAAATATCCCTTTGAAGTAACAAAAATTGTACCTACATCTTCTAAAAATAAAGTAACTATAGCATTATATACGCTAGTCCCTTCATCTACTACTACTGGTGTAGATTCAAAATCTTTTACCTTTATGTCTTTAATTTGATCTAAAAAAAGTGTACTTCTTGATTCACCTGTATAAAAATAGCCTACCTTTGGTCTTGCATCTAATACTCCCGTCATAGTTAATATTGATAAATCCGTTCTTAAGGTTGCTCTTGTTACTTTCAATATACTAGCTATTTGTTCACTCGATATTGGTTGGTTTTCTTTTACTATCTCTATTATCTTATTTTGACGAGTAGAAAACTGAATATTTATCACCTCTTTAGTCTATACATATCTGCTAGACTTCTTTTTAAAAAACTTTAAACTCTAATTTTTAAAATATCTAAAAAATATAAAAGTATACAATATTATATAAAATGTATGATTCAATTAAGGATAGTCATATGCTACCCTGACTATCCTCAAAATGTTTACTAAAATTCAATCTTATTACTCAAATAATTTTCTAAATCTTTTAAACTAACTCTTTCTTGAGCCATTGTATCTCTTTCTCTAACTGTTACACAGTTGTCTTCCAGAGAATCATAATCAAATGTAATACAATATGGAGTACCTATTTCATCGTGTCTTCTATATCTTTTACCTATGTTTCCTGATTCATCATAATCAACCATGAATTTTTTAGAAAGCTTGTCATATACTTCTAATGCATTTTCTTTCAATTTTTTAGTTAATGGAAATACAGCTGCTTTATATGGAGCTAATGCAGGATGTAATTTTAATACTGTTCTACTTGTTCCATCTTCTAAAGTTTCTTCATTGTATGCATCTATCAAAAATGCTAATGTTACTCTGTCTGCTCCTAATGCAGGTTCAATACAATATGGGATATATCTTTCGTTTGTAACAGGATCAATATATCTTAAATCAACTCCTGAATGTTCCATATGTCTATTTAAATCAAAATCTGTTCTATCAGCTATTCCCCATAGTTCTCCCCATCCAAAAGGATACTTGAATTCTATATCAACTGTAGCATTACTATAATGAGAAAGCTCTTCTTTTGAATGTTCTCTAAATCTTAATGCTTCTCTATCGATACCCAAATCATAAAGCCAATTCATACAGAATTCTTTCCAATATTCATACCATTTAATATCTTCACCTGGTTTACAGAAAAATTCCATTTCCATTTGTTCAAATTCTCTAGTTCTAAAAGTAAAATTACCTGGTGTTATTTCATTTCTAAAAGACTTTCCTATTTGGCCAATACCAAAAGGAATTTTCTTTCTTGCAGTTCTAGAAACATTTTTGAAATTAACAAAAATTCCCTGTGCCGTTTCTGGTCTTAGATATATTTCTGATTTAGAATCTTCTGTTACCCCTTGAAAAGTTTTAAACATTAAATTGAATTGTCTTATATGAGTATAATCTAATTTTCCACAATCAGGACATTTTATATTATGTTCATTTATGTATTCTTCCATTTGTTCATTTGTCCAGCCATCAACTATTATCTCATCTAAACCTTCATTTCTAGCATAGTCTTCAATCAATTTATCAGCTCTAAATCTCGATTTACATTTTTTACAATCCATTAATGGATCATTAAAACCACCAACATGTCCAGATGCAACCCATGCTTGAGGATTCATTAGTATTGCACTATCTAATCCTACATTCATATGAGATTCTTGTATAAATTTCTTCCACCAAGCCTTCTTAACATTGTTTTTTAACTCTACTCCTAATTGTCCATAATCCCATGTATTAGCTAAACCACCATAAATATCTGAACCTGGAAATATAAAACCTCTAGCTTTAGCTAAAGATACTATATTTTGCATAGTTACTTCTTTTGTCATATTTTATCCTCCTTATCACATAAAACAACTTATTATGTGAGTATTTAACCCTGATAATTCATATGAGTAAGCAACTTACATAAAATCACAGATTTTAGTTCCTTACTCATAATCTTTTATGAATAATCTAGGTCTACCTATTCATCAATTATTACTCTATCATGAAAACAAGTTTACTTAATTATGTCTGAATTGTCAATACCTTAATTATCTTATTTATAATCAATATTGTAATTAATGATTATTATTGTTATTTTTTTCATTTTATCACAAATAATATCTTCTTTTTAAAAAGAACTTCATATAGATTTTGTTTTACTTAACAAATTATGTTTGTCTATAATCTTAATAAGTTTCATATATTGTAACTCCTACTCACTTCGTTCCTAGCAGTAAACGACTTACACCAAATCAAGAATTTGGGCTTTCTGCTTTCTTAATCTGTGCCTTACATATTTTTGATATTGTTATTTAACAATTTACTTTTTTATTCGTCTTTCTTTTATCTTCCAAACTGTAACTCCTACTCACTTCGTTCCTAGCAGTAAGCGACTCACACCAAATCATAGAATTTGGGCTTTCTGCTTTCTCAATCTGTGCCTTACATATTTTTATTTTATTTGTTTTATAATTTTTACTTTTTTATTTTTCTTTCATTTTATCTTCCAAACTGTAACTCCTACTCACTTCGTTCCTAACAGTAAGCGACTCACACCAAATCAAGAATTTGGGCTTTCTGCTTTCTCAATCTGTGCCTTACATATTTTTATTTTATTTATTTTATAATTTTTACTTTTTTATTTTTCTTTCATTTTATCTTCCAAACTGTAACTCCTACTCACTTCGTTCCTAGCAGTAAGCGACTCACACCAAATCAAGAATTTAGGCTTTCTGCTTTCTCAATCTGTGCCTTACATATTTTTATTTTATTTATTTTATAATTTTTACTTTTTTATTTTTCTTTCATTTTATCTTCCAAATTGTAACTCCTACTCACTTCGTTCCTAGCAGTAAGCGACTCACACCAAATCATAGATTTGGGCTTTCTGCTTTCTCAATCTGTGCCTTACATATTTTTATTTTATTTATTTTATAATTTTTACTTTTTTATTTTTCTTTCATTTTATCTTCCAAACTGTAACTCCTACTCACTTCGTTCCTAGCAGTAAGCGACTCACACCAAATCATAGATTTGGGTTCGCTGCTTAAAAAGAAGACCTCTTTTAGAAAAAGAGGACCTCTTTAAATTATTATCTCATATTTCTCAGAAAAACTAAACACTATTTTATTGCTATTGATTATTATTAAGCTTCATCACTATTATCATCATTGATATCATCATTATTAATAGCATCGATATCATCAGTTTTTAATGTTATATAATCACTTTCTTTTTCTTCATTATTCTCATTCTTCTTTGCTTTTTTAGATGTTTTTTTGATTTTATCTAAAGTATCTTCTGTCTTATTTTTTACTACGTCTATAGTATCCTCTGCAACATTTTTCACTTTATTAATTGTATCATCAGCGAAATTGCTAATATTTATTACATTTCCATTTTCTTTAGTTATTTCTATTGAACATTTTGTTAACAAGGCTCCTGTAAAGCTTAATGCACTTAGAATCGGCGCTAAAAATATACCAATAGCACCAATAGTAACAGGTATATTCATTATTATTTCATCATCTTTTTTAAGCAATATTTTATTAACATTACCTGCTCTTATAATGTCTTTAACACTATCTATTATTGTATCAACTGTATTATTTATCGTATGTTCACAACACTTATTCTTCTTATTTTGTTCTAAGTATATTAATGCTTCTACTAAATCTCCATCATGTATATCTAATATATCTTTTGCTTCTTTGTAAGTAATGTCTGCTCTTTCTCTCAACGCATCAATTTTTTCTAAACTAATATCCACAACAAACCCTCCTTTTATTTAACCCAAATTATTTATATAGTGTATGATTTCTATTAATAATGTGGGTTTATATATTGCATAAATTTTAATGCATTAAATTCTTTTTTGTCTATGTAATATGATATATATTTTTTCATAATCTTTTCAAGAAACTCCAGTTGTTTATCTTCAATCTCTATATTATCTAATTCATCTAATTTAGAGTATAATAACAATTGTAAATTTTTAAGTAAAGTATTGTTTAATTGAAAATCATATACATGTATATTCCTACATTTACTACAAAGTACTCCCCCACATTTACAACTAAAAACAGCATTTTCTAAATAATTTTCTCTACATTCAGCACAGACCTTTAAACTTGGCTTATATCCAATAAAACTCATATATTTTAACTCAAAAGCAAGTATTATCTTTTTATAATCTTTTGTTGCTATAGATAATACTTCTAAAGTTTTTATTAGTAGGTAATACACTTTTTCATTTTGTTCATTTTCTAATATTGATGCATTTATAAGCTCTACAAGATACATAGCATATGAAAGTTTATCAAGGTTTTCTTTTATAGGATAAAAAGACTTACATATATCTCCTTGGTTAATATTATGCATTTTTTTACCTTTATAAACCACAAAATTACTTAACGTTAATATCTGAGAGCTTGCAAATAATTTACTTTTTTGTCTTCTTGAACCTTTAGCGATAGCTTGAATTTTTCCATACTCTTTTGTAAATATAGTCAATATTTTATCACTATCACTATATTTAGTTTGACGTAATACAACCCCCTCTAGTTTAAGTAACATAATTCACCTCTATACTATAAAGCCTCTTCTTTCTTATTACTATTATTAGTTTCGAATATTTCCTTATAATTAATATAAACATCAATTCTTCCTGTTTTTTTAAATAAATTCCATATTATATCTTCTAACATATGAACTCCTCCACTAATTTATTTCTTAAAAATAGTTTGTTACTCCAGAGTTCAATTATTCTATGTAAAAAGTGTTATTAAAGGAACAAAATCTTCGATTTTTAAAATTTTAAATGTTGGTAGTGTCAGTTAGCTATATAATAAATTATTTTCACCCACATTTTTAAAGATTTATAATCTGACATATTATAAAACATTATATATTTAGGTTATTCAATATTATCTATTTATATCCTAATTTTTTAACTAAACTTTCCTTGTCTCTCCAATTTTTTCTAACTTTAACCCATAATTCCAAAAAAACTTTACTGCCAAGTAATCTTTCAATTTCAACTCTGGCAGCTTTACCTATCCCTTTGAGTTTCCTACCATTTTTCCCAATTATTATACCTTTATGAGAATCCCTTTCGCAATAAATTGTTGCACTAACATCTACTATATCCTGATTTTCTCTATTTCTCATCTGCTCTATTTCAATAGCTATACCATGGGGTACTTCTTGATCTAAGTAATGAAGTGCTTTTTCCCTTATTATTTCGGCTACTATAAATCTTTCAGGTTGATCTGTAATCATATCCTCTGGGAAATATTGAGGTCCTTCTGGTAAGTATTTTTTTAACTTAGCTATTAACCTATTTACATTTTTATTCTTTAAGGCTGATATTGGTACTATGTCCTCAAAAATATCGTATTCTTCGTATTGATTAATAATACTTTCTAGTTGTTTTTCATTTAATTTATCAACCTTGTTTATCACTAACATTTTGGGAATCTTTAGCTTTTTTAACTCTTCTAATATATACTTATCTCCAGGTCCTAGTTTTAAACTATCATCAACTAACCAAAGAATCATGTCCATTTCAGAAAAAGAACTCTTTACAACATCCATCATATAGTTACCAAGTTTATTTTTAGGTTTATGTATACCAGGTGTGTCTAAAAACACTATTTGACAATCCTCTTCTGTGTAAACACATTGTATTTTATTTCTTGTTGTTTGTGGTTTATCAGATATTATCGATAACTTTTCTCCGATTATATTATTTAAAAGTGTTGATTTTCCTACATTTGGTCTTCCTACTATTGTTATAAATCCTGATTTATATTTCATAAATTCCTCCTACTTTTTCTTTAAATCTTCTGGTCCAAAGCTGTGTGGCAGTAAATCACTAATACTGTATTCTTTATATTCATTTTCCGATTTTACTATTACTATTTTAATATCTTTGCTAAATTCTCTTATCACTTGTCTACAAACTCCACAAGGATACGTATAACCAGAATCTCCACAAATAGCTATAGCTACAAACTCTCTATCACCTTCACTTACAGCCTTACTAATAACTGTTCTTTCAGCACATATCGTTGGACTGTATGACGCACATTCAATATTACAACCAGTATATATTTTACCATCCTTTGTCATTAATGCGCTTCCAACTCTAAAACCTGAATATGGTACATATGCATTCTTTTTTGCCTCTATCGATTTCTTAATTAAATTTTTTATATCCATACCAGCACCTACTTAAATTTCACTATTGGTTTTGCTTCAACAACTTGTATCCACGTAACTCCAGGATTCAGTTGTATCTCATTATTATCTGCATCATAATATTTAGTCTTTGAACTTCTATCTTTCTTAGACCAAGTGATCTTTATACCCTTTCCATTAGTTATATAATAACCTGTTCCTTTACCAATAGTATCTATAGAACGTCTTCCATAACTGTCAATTATTTTAGTATTTGCTAATTGTACAAATATATTCTTTGCAATTATTGTTTTATTATCATTTTCGTCTACGTGAAGTTTACCATCTTTATATCTTTTATATGTTTTGCTTACTTCGTCATACACGTATTTAGTAGTATTTTTCATCTTATAATCTATAAAAACTTCATTTGCATTAAAAACATCATCTCTTATAATATCTGTATCTTCTTCATTAAATTTAAATGGTATGTACTTTCCTGTCATTCTATAACCTTTTCTTTGCTGTTCTTTCCTTATTTTTTCCATGCTTGTATATAATGTATGTTCTGCTTTTTTACCTGTGTCATAATATCTCCAAAATGATCCACTGTAAAGACCATCTATATCTGCCATATTCAAATTTTTAACGTCTTTTTTAGCTTGTTCACTTCCTCCACATCTTACATACAATGGGTCATATTCGAGTGCTGCATTAATAAAATATGGTCTTGCACTTCTAACCGGACCAATCATTTTAGGATCGTTAACCAAAAAAATAGCTAGATATCTTGTTATACGTCCTTCAGCTAATATTTCATAGATTATTTCAGCTTCACTTACTCCAGCTTGCCATCTTGCAGCTCTATGGTTATCTAACATTACTGCTACTGGTCTTCTATTAACTTTTTCTTCAGGTGCATAATTACCACTAAGCGGTGACATTATACCCTCTACAACAAGTTCATCAGGTTCTTCATTATTCTGAGAATCTGTATTTTGCTGCTCATCTTCATTGTTTTGCTCACTATTAATATTTTCATCATTTGGTATATTTGATACTACATCTTTAGTTGTTGTTTTGTTATCATCACAACCTACAACTGATATCATTAGAAATAATACTAGCATCAAACATAAAATCTTCTTCATCTGAAGTACCCCCTATTTTGTTTTATATCGTGTGCAATTAATTGTTACTTATGAATTATTAATTTCTACTTCAACACTCAATATCCTTCTTTTAGAAACTTTTATAACACACATTGTTAACTGTTTATACTTTATCTTGTCTCCTACAATTGCTACTCTACCTAAAGTGCTAAATATATACCCTCCTAATGATTCAAACTCTTCCTCAGGTAAATCACAATTAAAAACATCATTAAATTCTTCTAATGCTATGTCTGCTTTTACATTATACTTATTTTCTGATATTTTTTCTATAACTTTTTCTTCATCATCATATTCATCAAAAATATCTCCAACTATTTCTTCCAGTATATCTTCGATAGTAACTAGCCCCTCTGTTGCTCCATATTCATCGAGAACAATAGCCATATGTACTTTTTCTCTTTGCATATCTTTTAGTAATTCTCCAACTTTTTTTGTCTGAGGCACATAATATGTATCTCTCATTAATTCTTCTACATTAGTTTTATTTATATCTAAGCTATTATTTATGGCAAATGGTAAAATATCTTTTGCATATAAAAGACCTATTATGTTATCTATACTATTATCGTAAATAGGTATCCTAGAATGGCCATTCTTGATAATTTTTGAAAGAGCTACTCTTAGATTACTATTTTTCGAAACTGCAGTTATATCTATTCTTGGTACCATAACATTAGTTACGTCAGTATCATCTATTTCAAAAATTCCTTCTATCATCATTCTTTCATGATGTTCAAGTATTCCTTCTTCTTCACCAACATCTACTATTGACTTAATTTCTTCTTCTGTTATAAAAGTAGTATTTTCACTAATTTCACCACCTAAAACCCTTATGATGAAATTTGTAATCTTTGTTAATAGATACAATATTGGCTTAAAAATTTTTAACAACACTGATAGAAGACCAGCAACTCTAACAGCAATTTTCTCAGGATTCTGAGCTGCAAATGTCTTTGGAGTTATTTCTCCAAATACCAATATTAAAACAGTCATGATTATAGTTGATATAACTATAGAACCATCTTTTTTAAAAAATTGAAGCGTTAATTCAGTTAAAATAGCAGTCGCTGCAACATTTACTATATTATTACCTATTAATATTACAGCTAAAACAGAATTAGTTTGTAGTTTTAAATTTCTTAATATTTCTCCTTTTCTTTTATCTTTCTCTCTTATATTTCTAATTTTAGTTGCATTAATTGCTGTTAAAGCTGTTTCAGAACTTGAAAATATTGATGAAAAATAAAGAAGTACTATTAATATAAATATTTTTAAATAAAATGCCATGTAATTTTAGCCTCCTAAAAACTGAGTACCTATATATAGATATATCTATATACTTCCCAATTACATGACAAACTTGTATATAACTTATTCATTCCTAAATATTTTAAGGTTTTTCATAACAGTTTTCTCTCTTTGTCGCATCTCTGTCTTATCTTCTTCATTCATATGATCATAACCTAATAAATGTAGCATACTATGTGCTGTTAAATATAGTATTTCTCTATCAAAGGAGTGACCTAATTCTTCAGCTTGTGTTTTTGCCTTTTCTACGGAAATAACAATATCACCTAACATAGTTACTTGATCTTCCATTAAAAAATCTTCATTATCTAAAGGAAATGATAATACATCAGTTTCTGTATCTTTATGCCTATACGCACTATTTAACCTTTTAATTTCTTCATTGTTAACGAAAGATATGCTTACCTCAAAATCAGTGCTTTCTCTTTCTAGTAGCAAACATTCTTTTGCAACTAACTTTATGTCGTCAATAAGCTTTTGTGTTATAGCTATCTCATTTTGTCTATTATCTATTAAAAGTTCCATAATTTATTTATATTCCTCCCTTAATTTCATTTAAATCGAGTTTAGGGTACTCTATTCTTTCATGAAATATACCAAGTAAAATTATTAAAAATTTATTAGCTATTGTATCTAAATCCTTAAAAGTAAGTGTACTTTCATCTAATTGACCATCTTCAAGTTTAGATTTTATTATTTTTCTTACCAAACCTTCTATTTTCCCCTTTGTTGGTTCTTGAATTGACCTAACAGCAGCTTCTACAGAATCTGCTAACATTATTATAGCTGCTTCTTTTGTTTGTGGTTTTGGTCCAGGATATCTAAAACTTTCCTCTCTAACATATTGATTATTTTCATCATTTATCGCTTTGTGGTAAAAATATGCAACTAAAGTATTCCCATGATGCTGTCTAATTATATCTTCAATAAACTTCGGAAGCTTATATTTTTTAGCTAACTCTACACCATCTTTAACATGGTTAAGAATAATAATTGCACTTAGATTAGCTTTTATTTTATCATGCGGATTAGCAGCATTAAATTGATTTTCTTTGAAAAAATAAGGTCTTTTCAATTTACCAATATCATGATAATACGCTCCAACTCTCGCTAATAAAGGGTTTGCACCAACAGCTTCAGCTGCTGCCTCACTTAAATTACCTACAATAATACTATGATTATAGGTTCCTGGTGCTTCTAGCAATAGTTTCTTTAATAATGGTGTATTAGGGTTAGATAAATCTACTAGCTTCTGTGGTGTAACAATACCAAACATACTCTCCCATAATGGTAAAGTTCCAATTGTTAATATACTACATAATAAACCATTAAACAATCCTATAGCACTTTGTATAAATATCATATATGCAGTTGCATCTGCTATTAATCCCATGGCTATAGACATAAAGACATTTACTACGCCAACTAATAAACCAATAAAAAAAATCTTGTATCTATGATTAGCTTCTCTTCCTCCAATAGAACCTACCAATCCTCCTACAATATATAATACTAAAGTATTCATATCAGCATTTGTTATATAAGCTAAAGAAATCGCTATAATTAAGTTTACAAAAATAGATACTTTTTCATTTAATAATATTGTCAATAACATAGAAGCAGTTGCTATTGGTACTATATAAGGTGATATTCCATATATACTTTTACCTAGTATAAGCGTAACTAGAATCACAATTATAAGCAAAGATAGTAGTTTAGGAGAATTAAAAATATTTTTATTTAATAGATACAGATATGCAATAAAACCGCTAACAATTATTAATACAAAAATTAATAACCCAGCTTTTGCTTTATATTCTACTGTACCTTTTACTTTTAATAACCCAGTCTCTCTAATAAGCTCAATATGTCTTTGCTCAATCACTTCTCCCTTACCTATTATGACTTGTCCTTGTTTTATAACTACATTTTCTATCTGATCAGCTACGTTTTCTTTAGCTTTTTGCGTCTGTTTTACATCTAAAAACATATTTGGTTCTATATAATTTACTATTACTTTTCTTCCAATTTTTTTAAGATTTGCATTTAAATCTTTTATGTTTTCAAAATTTTCAACTACATTTTCTTTGCTAATATCAAGTTCATTTTCTTTAATACCTTTTGCCATAACTTGAAATACTATATCAATAATATAACTTTGAAATTTCTCTAATTCTGATTTTTTTGTATTTATTAGTACATAAAAATCATCATCATCTAGTTCAATACCAGTTTCTTGTTTTAATATCTGAATTTTCAAAAGTGTATTTTCATTGATTGTCTCATTAACCATGTTAATAAGGTTAAAAAAATTCTTAATTTTTGTTTTTACATTTACCTGTATAGATAAATCAAATTTATAAATCGGTTCTACTTTATCCATTGCATTTTCTCTGAGTCTATTAGTTTCAATAGCATCTATTATATCTCTAGTTGTTTTTATATCTTCATTTGCAATATCGCCAATTTGAGCGGAAATTTTATTTGATGTAACATTAAACATAAAAATAGTGGCAAGTAATATAGTAAAACATACAAACAAAATTATCTGCCTGAATGATTTTTTCCTTACAAATTCTAAAACCTTTGTATTCTGTATTTTTTTTAAAAATTTATGCTTTTTATAAAGCATATCTTCACCCCACAAGTTTTGTCCCCGATCATATGGAAATTTTATTAATGAATTTAAACGATTTTAGTTGAGTAACAAAAATAGTTTTTAATTTCCAGTAATAATCTAGGTTTATCTTTTTTCCTTCTTATCATAGTTCTCATAAGCTTCTATTATTCTCTTTACAAGTCTATGCCTAATTACATCAGTCTTAGTCAAACGGATAAAATCAATTCCCTCAACATTTTTTAGTACTTTGGTTATTTGTTTTAAGCCTGAAATTTTACCATTGGGTAAGTCTATTTGTGTTATATCTCCTGTTACAACAGTCTTTGAACCGTATCCTAGTCTAGTTAAAAACATCTTCATCTGTTCAGGTGTAGTATTTTGAGCTTCATCCAATATTACAAAAGCTGAATCAAGTGTTCTACCTCGCATATAAGCAAGTGGTGCTATCTCTATCGTTCCTCTTTCTTTATGCTTTGCAAAAACTTCTCCTCCTAAAACATCAAATAAAGCATCATTTAAGGGTCTAAGATATGGATCTACTTTATCCTGTAAATCCCCTGGTAAAAAACCTAGTTTTTCACCAGCTTCAACAGCTGGTCTTGTAAGAATAATTCTATTTACCTCTTTATTCTTAAATGCAGTAACTGCCATAGCTACAGCTAAATAAGTTTTCCCTGTTCCAGCAGGACCTATTCCAAAAACAACATCATTATTTTTCATAGCATCAATATATCTTTTTTGACCTATTGTTTTTGGTTTAATTATCTTCCCTGAATATGTTACACACATTACTTCATCAAGTAATTGTTTTACTAAATGCCCGTTTCCTTCTTGAATTAGCTGTATTGTATACATAAGTTCTTGGTTAGTTATAGCTTTTTTGTTTTTTATTATATCTATTAATTTAGGAATAAGCAAATTAACAGCATCAACATTTTCCTTACCACCAATTATTATTATCTCACTCTCTCTAGATGCTATATCAACATCAAATTCCTTTTCTATTATTTTTACATTTTTATCTAAATCTCCAAATAATTCTCTTGTATAATCTTCATCAATTATTCTAATTCTTTTCTCTACTACTTCTTTATTCAATACAAATCCTCCAATCAAACTCACATTTATATTATTTATTTACACAAATTATTAAAATCAATAATTTTAATGACCTCCTACTCACTTCGTTCTTAGGTAAAGCGATTCACTCCAAATCAAATTTAGATTCTCATCTTAAAATACATTGAACAATCAATGTTCAATAATCTTTTTAATACCAATATGTTCAATAACTTCTACATGTATTATCGCAGTAATATATTTATCATCAATTTTATATGATACATGTTGAGACACAACCTTAGCATCTTTAGGCATTTTATTCATTAAATCTTTTATACCTCTAACTCGTAATATTTCTTTCAAAGAATCAACGTCTTGTTTAATGCTTTTATGAATTACTTCACAGTATTTATGTGTTACTAATTCAAATGGCAGACTAATTATTGAATTATCAATCAAAGCATTTCTATTAGCTTTTTCAACATAATATTTAAATGGTATAGAACCTTCAGCGATACTAATGCTTTTGCTACCTATTTTCAACTCTCTGACAACGTAATTCTTTCCAGTTTCTTCTTTTATTATCTTTTCTATAGGTTCTTTCATAATATTTGTATAATTAGTCTTACCCATTACATCTCCATTTGAGTGAACTAAAAGAGGTTCTTCTAATCTTTCATCTTCAATCTTTCCAGAAATTAAAATTTGACCTTTCTTTACAATATCTCCGTTTTTCACTATAGCTTTACCATTTTTAGCAATAACCTTCTGGATAATTGCTTTTTTATCAGCTACAATATTACATGGAACATTGCTTTTAATATCTGGATTCTTAATATCTCTTTTTTTAACTTCAATTATTAATTTAGTTCCAACAATCTCCGCTCTTGTATAAGATATATCATTGATATCATATATTAATTGATCCTTTATCATTTTTATATCAATATTCGATTTTTTTATACCAGGTTTTATGTCATATTTTTTTAGATAAGATATTACTTTATCGTTTATGTTTTTATCTTCACCAATTACTTCTACTGTCCATATGAAAGATGTCAAGAAGAATATAATACAAAAAAATGCAATAAATCCAACAACCATCATTTTTCTATTCTTTAATCTAGAAACAAAAAATGGTAGTCCTTTTTCTTTTACCACATTAACTCTACAACCAAATCTCTCTATACTTTGAATAAGCCTTTTAAATCCATTTAAGCCAACTCTAGCAACAAGTGTAGTGTAATCTACTCTTTCTATATCCCATAAGTATATATTATTATTTATTGCATCATTTATTAATTTCTCTAACATTAGTCCTTCAACCTTAATAATAACATATCCTCTAAAATAATTCCATAACCTTATAACAAGCAACTGTCACACCTCTCAATTCAAATACTCAATCTCGTTAATAATTCCAGTAATAATTATTTCTTCGCTTACTATTGTCCTAATAAACATATCATTACCTAATATTTTGACAATTCCACCTTTATACTTAACTCTAATAATTGTTTTACTATATTCTAATATACCTTTGTGATTTTCTATATAAGCTTGAATATTGCCAATAACAGTTATTTTAGGCAAATCCATAACAATGTCTTTTGGTAATTCTAAAACATCTGATATATCATTCTTAATTTGATTCATTTTTTTCACAGAAAAGCCCTCCTTTATATAAAATTATGAATAATAAAGCTTTTGTATTACTTGTATGTAAGTAGAAAAAAAAAAAATCTCCTTAATTGATAGAAGATTTTTAGTTTCCTATATATTGCAAACTCTGATTGTTCATAGAAAATTATGAGCAGGGAATTAAAATCTATGATTTCTTATGAATCACATACTCCTATGACTGAAATAAGTAATAAATTTCATATTAGGTAAAAATAGGAGATTGACTAACAAGACAACCTTATGTTTATAAGATATACATTAAAGAGACGATATACCAACTCGATCTGCCTTCGAATTCACTGAAATCTTATAATTTCAAAAGCTTACAGCATATTTTCGGGATTTATATGAATAATTAGGGTTAAAAAAACTCGGCTATTAACCGAGTCTTTTTAAGCTTTTAGGCTTACCTAATATTTCTGACATGATTATACCTTTTATTACATCATCTTTATTAAATGATAAAAAAGGTTCACTTTTAATACTTTTATTATTATTATTGATATTTTCAGATAAATCATATGTATTTGCTATATCTTTATCATTATTATGACTTATCGCTCTATTACTATCATAACTATTATTATTAGTTTCTACTAAAATCGTTCGTTCTTCATAATCAGATGAATTTTGATTAACTATTTTTCTAGTTTTCTTTTTTTGATTAGTTTTGTTAACTGTTGAATTAACAGCATTTCTAACTACATTCTTTTGCTTTGTTGTTTTTTTATTACTATTTTGGCCTTTGGTAGCTTTATTTACTTTCCTTATGATAAAGTATGCAAAAGCAAAAAATGTCAAAACATCAATGATAGTTTCCATAATCTAATCCTTCCTTAACCCCTTCAACCATTCTTATTTTTGAGTATCATCTTTATCTAAATTTAAGTTTGATATTGATTTTCTCATATCAGTATCTGCTACTATATTTTTCATATTATAATAATCCATAACTCCTAAATTTCCTTTTTCAAATGCTTTAGCTATAGCTAATGGTATTTCAGCTTCCGCTTCAACAACCTTAGCTCTCATAGATTGTACCTCTGCTATCATTTCTTGTTCTTTAGCAACTGCCATAGCTCTTCTTTCTTCTGCTTTAGCTTGTGCTATTCTCTTATCAGCTTCTGCTTGATCTGTTTGTAATTGAGCACCTATATTTCTTCCAACATCTACATCTGCAACATCTATTGATAATATTTCAAATGCAGTTCCTGCATCTAATCCTTTCTCTAACACTGTCTGAGATATTAAATCAGGATTCTCTAAAACTAACTTATGAGTTACAGCACTACCTACTGTAGTTACTATACCTTCACCTACTCTGGCTATGATTGTTTCTTCACCAGCACCACCAACTAATCTTTCAATATTAGCTCTCAATGTTACCTTTGCCTTTACCATAACCTCAATACCATCTTTAGCTACTGCAGCTACCTTTGGAGTTTCGATAACCTTAGGGTTAACACTTACTCTAACAGCTTCTAAAACATTTCTACCAGCTAAATCAATTGCTGCTGCTCTTTCAAAAGGAAGTGCTATATCTGCTCTTTGTGCAGCTATTAACGCATCTACAACAGTATTTACATTACCTCCAGCTAAATAATGTGCTTCTAACTCATTTACTGATAAATTCAAACCTGCCTTAGTTGCCTTTATAAGAGGATTAACTATTCTAGAAGGTATAACTCTTCTAAACCTCATTCCTACAAGTGTAAATAATCCTATCTTAACACCTGAGAAGTAAGCAGTTATCCATAATCCAACTGGTATGAAACTAAATAACAGTGTTAAAAAGATTATCACTGCAACAACAATGATTATTAAAAATACAAATCCATTCATTACAAAACCTCCCTATATATTATCCCAGATTCTTCATAGAAATTTAAATGCTTTTTTAATGAAGCTCATTCTACAAATAAGTAAGCAGCAAATCAGAAACTCATTCCATGTCGGTATGCCTTCAAATTCACTGAAATCTTATAATTCAGAAGCCTACAACATATACTCAAAGTTAAATGAATAATCAGGGATTGTTATTAAAACCTTTAATTATATAATTCACTTATGTTTACCTATTTAATAACCTCTACGACTACACGTCTACCTTCAATTTTAATAATTTTAACTTTATCACCTTTTTTAATAAACTGTCCTTCTGATACTGCGTCTATTCTTTTATCCTCAATCTTTATTGTTCCTGCTGGTCTTAATGCTGTTAAAACGATACCTTCTTTGCCAAGCAAATTTTCTTTTGATTCTGTGCTTGTATATTTATCACCTTGCTTTTTTGACAATACAAGCTTATCAAAATATGGACTTCTCTGCCCGTATTTTATAAATATAACAGCAAAAACAATACTTATAATAAATGCCATAACTAATGAAATGACTGCTTGTTGTATATCTCTTGATGCTAATATAATTGAAATAACAATACTTGCTAAACCTCCAACTCCAGGTATTCCAAAACCTGGTATCATTAACTCTATAATTAAAAGTATTATACCAACTACAAACATAATAATAGCTGCATAACCAGAATTACCAGCCATAATACTTGCCCAGAAGAAACATCCAAATGCTAGTACACTTAAAGTTCCTCCTGCTCCAAAACCTGGAGTGAAAACCTCTATAATCATACCTATAAACCCTATAGCGAGTAGTATTGCTGCAAACAATGGATTGGATACAACCTGTGCTACTTTATTTTTAATAGTTATATCAGATACAACAATTTTATTGTATTTAATATCTTCAAAGTTATCCAATATTTCTGAGTAACTATCAGCTATAACATCAGCTAATCCAAGTCTTTTTGCATCTTCATAATTTAGATTAAGAAGTTTACCTTTTTCTACAACATCATTTATGTATATTTCCTTATCAGCCATTGAAGCTATTAATAGATCATCTCTACCCTTTAATTTAGCTGTAGCTCTTAATTGTTCTACCCACATTGATAATGTTTTAGGATTGTTTGGTATCGGCTCAGCAGAGCCTATTGTCGCTCCATTGGCCATAGCTACTTTATCTCCTGCAATAGTTATTAATACTCCTGCAGATTCGGCTTTTTTATTAACATATGTTATTGTAGGTACATCAACTGATAAAATCAATTCTTTGATTTTTTCTGCTTCTACAATATATCCACCATATGTATCAATATCAAAAATTACTGTACTGAAATTACCTTCTTTTATAGTATCAATGTTTTCTTTGACATATTGATAATTAGCTTTATTTATTTCACCATGTATTGGAATTACATATGCATCTCCATCATTCTGAGCATAAGCAATACCTTGGCTTAAAACTATTAAAATTATTAAAGCATATAACCAACGAGTTATCTTCATATAAAATCTCCTTTCTAATATAACCTATTAGCATATTATTATTATATTATATTACAATTAATATAAATTTACTATGTTTTTGTAAAAATATATATAAAACATTGTATAAGCCAATGATTACCGTAAATATGCTATATAGTAATGTAAAAAATTATTGGAACCAATAACAGCAATAAGTGGCTTCCATCTCGTTAATATTGGTTACTCATATGTATATCTATCTAAATATCAAACCAATAATTTTTTCACGACATTGATACCTATATTTTTTATCCTCATACAATCAACAAAATGTAGACCGCGTGAAAAAAATGTCTTGTATAGCTTCAACACAAAACATTGAGCAATACTTTCTTCAAAGTTTACTATAGCTATTAAACAATTATTTTGAACAAAAGTGGAAATTTCTTATTATAAACTATAAAGGTGCAATTTAAAATACATTTAATACCAGTTTGAATGTTAAACATAAATTACATTATTAACTAGCAACCAATATAGTTACTAGGAGACATGCAGGGTTTCTTTCTAAGGAACATTGGTGTGCATGTTTTTTCCTTCCACTATTGATCAGAAAAAACATGTACACCACAGTGACGAGAAAGATTCCTGCATGGCTCCCTCGCCACATACTATAGAGTTGAAATAAATTTAAATAATTTAATTTTTAACTATAGAAAAACTTGGAAGCATTGGTTGGTTTTTAAATCGTAAAATTTTCTAGTGTTTTTGCACTTTTATAGTTATAAAATAAAGGATTTGTCTCAAACTACAATAAAAATTTCTGAGACGAATTCCCCTTTTTATTCTAATTCTTCTAACCTTTTCATCAGATCAACGGGATTTATTATTCTTGTTTCATATTTACTTCCATCCTTTTCTATTTCCCTTGCTATACCTGTATTATATGCTTCATCCCAAAAAATTTCTGGAGTTATATCTGGTTTAACCTGACACGACAATACATATAATCCTGCAATATATGGTACAGCCCAGCTCCAGCCACCTTCTCGATAAAATACATAATCGTCATTTCCTGAAGAACCAGCTATGGCTCTACTATCAATTGGAACTGCCAACACTTGTTTCTCTTTTATTTTGTCAAACTCTGATGCATAAAACTCATCATAATCATCAACATGATTAACTTTAGAAATCCACTTATCCCATGGGATTATTGAATAAGACTCAAAATCATCAGGGTCCTTCATAGGCTCTCGAGCAAGTCCATGAAAATGGAATTTTTCATTATATTGAGGCAAACTACATGATATAACAAAAATGCCTTCATCATTTGCTTTTTCTATAGCTTTTACCATTTCTTCATAACCATTTGATTTTTCTGGATTCCATGCTGAAGATATTGAAATAGCTCTTATCTTTTTATCGTTTTCTAAAGATTTATTTAAATCTATAATTCGTTCAATGCATTGAGCTGTATATGAGAAATTCGTAATTAATTTTTTTTCTTTTTTACTTGACTCATAATTCTGACTTGCAATGAAATATAAATCTGCTTCAGGTGCTACACCTGTTGTTTTTCCTACTACTAATGACGCTACACCAGGTCCATGAAAATGAGCTCTCTTGCTAGAGTGATGAATCTCTTCATACATTTTTAATCTATCTTTGTATTCAACATGATCTACTAGTAAAGCATAATCTATAATAGCTATTCCAACACCTTTACCTGTAATACCTTCATTATGTAAACTCCTAATATTTAATCCAGGATTCTTTCCAATTTCCATTATCTTATCTGGGTCAAATCCTTTTGGAAGCTCTATAGGCCATATTGTTTGACTATCAAAAAGTGAATTCATCAAATCATATAGTCTATCGCTAACATCCCATGTTGATAAATCACCACTTCGTAAATCTACTTGCCAAACCCAATTTGCATTTTCATCGTATTTAGGTAATTCTTTTAAATCAAAACATTTTTTTAGATTTTGAGGTGAAGGATGACGAGTTATTTTTAATTCAACCACATTTTCACTGTTCTCATTCTCATCATTCGTTTGGTTTTCTTGTTCTTTAAGTGTTGATGTATCATCATTGTTAATATCATTATACCTTTTAATATTTTGAGGTGTACAACTTGTTAAAGCTAACATAATAATTAGTAATAAAGCTATTCGTTTCACCAAAGCCCCCCTTTAATGTATGAATTTACTTATTTAAATAATTATATATTCTTATGTTAACACCTTCATTTATTAATATTATTTAACATTTAAACTTCAAATTAGCAAAAACCAAAATTTTTATCACTTTTTTCAAATATAATAAAAATATCTTCCTAAATTCATAATAAATGCTGCTACTTGTTTATTAAATGCATTTTTATAAATTTTTTGAATATTAAATAAGACCTGAATACATAATATGTACTCAGGTCTTATATGATTATCCTAATATTTGCTTAACATAACTATTAACAACGCTACCGTCTGCTCTTCCTTTGATTCTAGGCATCAATTTACCCATAATCTTACCCATGTCTTTCATACTAGTAGCATTAACTTCATGTACAACTTCTTTAACTATAGCCTCGATTTCTTCATTAGACAACTGTTCTGGTAGATATTCCATTAGAATTTCAATTTCTTTTTTAGTATTTTCTACTAAATCATCTCTTCCACCTTTTTCAAAACTTTCAATGGAATCTTTTTTTTGCTTAACTTGCTTAGAAATGATTTCTATAATTTGTTCATCATTTAACTGTATTCTCTCATCTACCTCTTTTTGCTTAATTCCAGCTCTAACCATTGTTATAGCATTCTTTCGAAGTTTATTCTTTTGTCTCATAGATTGCTTCAAATCATCCATAAGCTTTTCTTTAAGAGACATAAATTTCACCTCTTATCTTCTTTTATTCTTTCTCCTAGCCGCTTCTGCTTTTTTCTTACGCTTTACGCTGGGCTTTTCATAATGCTCTCTTTTTCTAAGCTCAGATAGTACTCCACTTCTAGAACATTGTCTTTTAAATCTTCTAAGAGCATTATCTAGAGTTTCATTTTCCCCTACTTTAATCTCTGCCATGAACTTCTCCCTCCCCTCGCTTACTGCTATATTCCACCTTAGGGATGCAGTAAATGAAAATAGGCACTAAATCATTATACCTCAAATTTTAGTTAAATGCAAATATGAATTAACCTGGAGGCCATTTTAAATTTCTACCACCTAAAACATGATAGTGTAAATGCTTTACACTCTGCCCACCTAATTCTCCACAATTAGTTATTACTCTATATCCATCTCTATCTATTTTTAAATCCTTTGCTATTTTTTTAATAACAAGATGTATTTCTTTAATAATTTCGCAATTATCTTGATTTATATCATTTAGAGACTCTATATGCACTTTAGGTATAACTAATATATGTACGGGAGCCTGCGGATCTATATCATTGAATGCAAGAACTTTTTCATTTTCAAACACCTTATCACAAGGTATTTCGCCATTTATAATCTTACAAAATAGACAGTCTGACATATATCTCACCTCCTTTTAAATAAAACTCCTAATGTTTCTTTGTAGGAGTAATTATTTTACTCCAAATCAAAATTTGGGTTCCTGCATAAGGTTTTTACACATTCAATATATCATATTCTATAAATAATCTGTAAATTCCTTTATTTATATAGATTTCTACTATAAACTTCAATATTTTGTTGTCTGTTGGATTTTATATAATCCTAATCATTTTAAATCCTATTTATTTATAAAATAATTATTACTATTCAATAATAGTTCCTGTCAACATCTCTCCATCAATAGCATCTATCTTCAAATTATAAATACTATGTAATTTAGATACATTTCCTTTTGTTATTACTTCAATATAATTTTTTGTATGTCCTTTAATAATATCATTACCATAAGCTTGTTCAAATAATACATTTACCTCTAAATTAATAAATTTATTTAAAAATTTCATAGTTAATCCTCTAGCAATATCTGTAAGAATTTTGCTTCTTTCAGTCTTCACGCTATTTAACACCTGTTCTTTATAAGAAGCTGCTGGAGTCCCCTTTCTAGGAGAATATTTGAATACATGAATCTTTGAAAAACCTATCTTTTTTGCAAATTCACAAGTGATTTTAAAATCCTCATCAGTCTCTCCAGGAAAACCAACTATGATATCAGTAGTAATTCCAGCATTAGGCATATATTTTCTAATTGTATCAACATTTTGACTATATTGCTGAGTTGTATATTTTCTATTCATCCTTTTTAAGATCTTGTCACAACCACTTTGTAAGGATAAATGAAAATGATCACAAACCTTTGGTAACTTATGAATTCTTTGCATAAAATCTTCTGTGATTAAATTTGGTTCTAATGAACCCAATCTTATTCTCTCTAATCCATCTGTATCATGTATCTGCTCAATAACATCAATTAATTTGCCCTTATTTAAGTCTTTACCATAGGATGCAATATGTATTCCTGTTAACACAATCTCTTTAAATCCATTAGCACATAGTTTTTTTACTTCGGCTTTAATATTATCTATTTCTCTGCTTCTTATTCTTCCTCTTGCATATGGTATAATGCAATATGAACAATATTGATTACATCCCTCTTGTATTTTAAGATATGCTCTTGTTCTATCCTTAATTGAAGTTATTGATAGCTCTTCAAACTCATCTATATCCATTATATCATTAACTGCATTAATTTTTCTTTTTTCTTTCAAAAATTCCTCACAATACTCTACGATATTCTTTCTATCATTAGTTCCTAAAACTATATCTACATCTTTCATTGAACTAACTTCTTCTGGTGCTATTTGAGAATAACATCCTACCACTGCAATTATCGAGTTTTTATTGCATTTCTTAGCTTTTCTGATAAATTGCCTTGACTTTCTTTCACCCAAATTAGTCACTGTACATGTATTTATCACATAAATGTCTGCACCCTTTTCGGGTTCAACAACTTCATAACCAGCTTTTTCAAATAATTCTGCCATAGCTTCAGTTTCATACTGATTGACTTTGCAGCCTAATGTAAACATAGCTACTAATTTTTTTCTTGAATATCGCTTGTAAAATTCTTCATTGTTAAGTAGCATATCTGCAATTTCATTATTAACCATTATATTCCTCCCAAACATCCAATATCTCAGATTATTCATAGGATAATTTTCTGTAATCTTTAAAAATTAACACCTTATTGTCATAACCAATTAATAATACAATATTTATATTATACCTCTTAATGTGCATTCGTAATCATTCATGAAAAGAGACTAACGTTTTTGTATGCTAGTCTCATAATCTTTCTTTTAAATAACAAATTCACTGTAATTATAACACTTATACAAGTATATATTCAACTCTAAGAATTTCTATCGATTCAGTTAGAAATAATCTGTTTTAAGATCCATCTTATTTATACAATATATTACTAAACCCAAATTATTCACAGAAAATTAAATACTCTGTATTAAATGAAACTCATTCTTAGAATAAGTAAGCAATTCACATAAAATCGTAGATTTTAGTTCTCTGCTCATAATTCAGAATTAGGCAGCGTACTATTTAAAGCTTCGTGGAATAATAAGTATAATTTATCATTTTTTAATATTATCTATTATTTTGAGTATTTTTTCAATATCTTCAGGTGTTATATTATTATCCTTAAATTTTTTAGCTAAGGCAATATATTCTACACCTATCTCTTTTAACTCCTCATTAGTTAAATCTGGCTTATAGTTAACCTTGCCTATTAAATAATCTGTAGTGACATCAAAATAATTAGCAATTTTAAGTAATACTTCATAGCTAGGTTTTCGAGCTTTAGTTTCATACATTCCTATCATTGATGTACTTACACCAACAGCCTTACCAAGTTCTACTTGAGTAATATTTTTTTCTTTTCTTAAACTTTTAATTCTCTCACCTATCATGCCTGACCCCCATAAATTATCACTGCTAGTTCATAATATTATTATAACTAATAGTAATAAAAATAGCAACATTACCATCGATGACAATTTATGTTATTTAAAGGTATTCTGAGTAATATCAAGTAAATGGTACCTATTTCCATTTTATGAATTATTTTGAGTCTTGAAAAATAACACTAATAGTTGTATTATTGAATAAAGAGTCTACGAAGGGAGGATGATTGTTATAGCTAATCATATTACCAAACTGAGAAAAAAAGCAGGTTTCTACAATGTTAAACAAGCTGCTCTAAAACTAAAAATTAGCACTAGTATGCTGTATCAAATAGAAAGTGGGTATAAAAGACCTAGCGCTAGCTTAGGTATGAGAATGTCATATTTATTTAATTGCACATTAGAAGATATTTTTTTGCCATATAATACAACTCATAGTGGTAATACATAATTATAAAAAAATACTAGAACTCAATAAAACTATTATTAAGTTTATTATCATTTAAATTTGAAATAAAGTTGGAGAAAGCAATATGGAGAATTCTATATGAGAATTAATTAAGAATGAAACTCCTACTCACTTTGTTTCTAGGAGTAAGCGATTCATATCAAATAAATTTTGGTTCTTTGTTTAAAAAAGCTGAAACCTAAGAATTAAGCATTAAGAATAGTAATTAATGTGCTTTTCAGTATTTTCAATCAAAGCAGAAAATCTTCACTCCATAATTTTGCTTATATTTTTAAATAAACAAAATAATATTATTTTATAAACTTTAAACAATGGTTCGTTAAAATTAAACTTGTTAAGTATTTATAGGCCTGTCTCAAAATGTCAACTAGTTTATCTTCAAAAACGATTGAAGTTTGAGGAAAAAACATAATTTTCAACAAAATCCAAATTTGCAATTTTGAGACAAGCCTAAACAACAAGTTTCTCTTTTTTAATTCATTTAATGAAAGTATTATTCTACCCTAAATCTCCAAGTTCATACATTATAGCAGATATAGTAACAAACCCTGCTGTTTCTGTTCTAAGTATTCTTGGACCTAATGTTACTATTGATGAATTTTTTTTCTCTAATATTTGAATCTCTTCTTCTTCAAATCCACCTTCAGGACCAATAATAACGCATATACTATCAGTATTTATGTTTTTTAAAACATCTTTAATTCCAGTATCTTTTTCATTTTCATATGGTACTATAACATTATCAAAAGCATTAAACAATTCCGTCATTTGCATAAAAGATATTACTTCATTAATTTTCGGTATAAAACCTCTTTTACTTTGCTTCGCTGCTTCATAAGCTATTCTATTCCATCTCTCTACTTTTTTATTTTCTTTTTTTAGATCAGTTATTTTCGATACACATCTTTTCATCTGTACAGGATATATTTGATATACACCAAGTTCCACAGCTTTTTGAATTATTAAATCCATTTTTTGTCCTTTTGTTAGAGCTTGAAATAATGTAATTTTAATATTACTTTCTCTACTAATATCACATTTAGAGATAATATCACATAAGACTAATGTCTTATTGATGTTACATATCTTGGCTATGTATTCATTATTTTGTCCATCGCATATCGAGATTTTATCACCTATTTTTAATCTTAGGACATTTTTTATATGCTTTACATCATCTCCATAAATCTCTACTTTATTATCATCAATATAGTTTTTATCAACAAAAAATCTATTCATATGTTACCTCATTTATTTTTGATACTACGCAAGCCCATTCACCCATTACTGTTTCATCTATGATTTTTAAACCATTTTTAACTAATTCGTTTTTTACTTCTTTCAATTTATCAATTATTATTCCAGAAGCTATGAATACTCCATCATCTTCTAAAAATTTATCAATATCTTTAGAAATTACATTTATAATATTTGCTACTATATTTGCTACTACTATATTTGCTTTACAATCAATGTTATCAAGCATGTTTCCACTCTTAATCTGAACTACATTTGCTACACCGTTTTTTCTCACGTTTTCTCTAGCTACTTTTACACACTCTTCATCTAAATCAACACCAACTACACTTATCGCTCCTAACTTAGCAGCACCTATAGAAAGCACTCCTGTCCCACAACCTACATCTATAACTGTATCTAAATTATGAACGTGTTTTTCTAATTGTCTAATACACATTATTGTTGTCTCATGTGTCCCAGTTCCAAAAGCAGTACCGGGATCTATTTCAATAATTAATTCATCATCTTTCTTTTGGTATTTTTCCCATGAAGGCTTAATAACAACTTTTTCGCCTATCTTCTTTGGTTTATAATATTTTTTCCATACTTTTGACCAATCTTGATTCTCTATTTCGGTAGTTGTTACTTCTGTTATTTCTCCCAATCCTTTGTTTAAACAATATTGCGGTATTTTTTCAACATTTTCTTTTATTAATTCAATCTTATCTTTTAAATCTTCACTTTCTTCAAAATATCCCTTTACTATTACACCTTCAAAATCTTGGTCCAGTAGTTTTGAGTCAATATAATCCCATGATTCATTCTCACTACTTGCTATAATATCATTTGGATCTTCTATAACTAAACCTCCAATTCCAACCTCATATAAAATATTAGACACAATTTCGACAGCTTCAGTAGTTGTTTTTATCTGGACCTCAATCCACTTCATAATTTCACATCCTTTTATTTTAACCCTGATTATACATTAATTTAATATTATCCATATATTTCTTATATATGGTAAATCACGGTATGTTTAATATATTTTAATATCTATGAATAATCTGAGTTTAATATTAACATGTCTTGTTTATTTATTATACCCTATATTGGTTTAAAAAACCAGTCAACATGGTGCTTTATTAGGCAACAAAGATAATAACACAAAGCAAAAACTATATCTTTCTTCTTTGTTTAACAAAAAATCATCCCATAATGGAATGATTTACTTGTATTTTTATGCTCCAAAAACATCCTTCACTTTATCAAAGAAACTCCTTTTTTGTTCATAGACTTTTTCTCCAGCCTCTTTAGCAAAATCTCTCAAGATATCCTTTTGTTTTTTATTAAGATTTTTTGGAACTTCAATATTTACTTTAACATATTGATCCCCTCTACCATAACCTCTTAAGCTAGGTATACCTTTACCTCTAAGCCTAAAAACTGTACCTGTTTGCGTTCCTTCTGGAATTTTGTATTTAACTTTTCCATCTAAAGTTGGTACTTCTACTTCATCTCCTAATGTAGCTTGAACAAATGTTATTGGATATTCACAAATAACATCATTACCTTCTCTTTTAAATATTTTATGAGATAATACATTTATATAAATATATAAGTCCCCTCTACTTCCTCCTCTTTCTCCAAGCTCTCCCTCACCTCTGAGAGGAATTACTGAACCTGTATCTACACCAGCAGGAATTTTTATAGATATTGTCTTAGTTTTTTTCTGCTTACCAGTTCCTCTACATGCTTTACATGGAGTTTCAATAACCTCTCCTGTACCATTACAAGCCTCACATGTTTTAACGTTAACGAACTGTCCAAATGGTGTATTTTGTGAATATCTAACTTCTCCACTTCCACCACATGTAGAACAAGTTTTTTTGCTTGTTCCTGGTTTAGCACCTGTACCATTACATTCTTTACAATTCTCTGATCTTGTAACTTCAATTTTTTTGTCTGTTCCAAAAGCTGCCTCTTTAAATGATATATTAACTCTATATTTCAAATCAGGACCTTTTCTAGGACCAGTTTTACTGCTTCTTGATGAAGAAAAACCTCCTCCAAAGATATCTCCAAAAATGTCGCCAAAAATATCTCCAAAGCCATCAAACCCTTGGCCACCAAATCCGCCACCAGCTTGACCATTCACTCCTGCATGACCAAATTGATCATATCTTTTTCTTTTATCTGAATTACTTAATACTTCATATGCCTCATTTATTTCCTTAAATTTCACTTCAGCTTCTTTATTATCAGGATTTAAATCAGGGTGATATTGTTTAGCTAATTTTCTAAATGCTTTTTTAATTTCTTGCTCATTTGCTCCTTTTTGAATCCCTAAAACTTCGTAATAATCCCTTTTTCCCATTTTACCACCTTTTCATATCTATGATTAGATTATCCATAGAAAATCAAATATTATATCCAAACTATAGCTTTAGTCTAATTATAGCATATAGGATATATTCAAGTACATGAACAATCAAGTTATTTTTATAACCAAAAACCAAAGCCAAACCATCTTAAGATTTAGCTTTGGTATATCTTATTTACTTATCATCATCTACTACTTCATAATCAGCATCTACAATATCATCGTCAGCAGCGCCAGCATTACCTTGCTGTGGTCCTTGCTGTTGTCCTTGAGCTTGCCCAGCTTGTTGTTGAGCCGCTGCTTGCTCATACATTTTTTGTGATACTTGATGGAATTCAGTTGTTAATTCCTCTGTCTTAGCTTTTATCTCATCTACATTATCTGTTTCTAAAGCTTTCTTTAATTCTTCTGCTTTAGCCTGAACTTTAGCTTTTTCATCTTCTGATATTTTTCCTTCTAAATCTTTTAGTGTTTTTTCTGTTTGATAAACCAAAGAATTAGCATTATTAATAGTTTCTATTTTCTCTTTTTTCTTCTTATCTTCTTCAGCATGTAATTCAGCTTCTTGAACTTTAGCCTTGATATCTTCTTCACTTAAATTAGTAGAAGCTGTTATTGTAATTTTTTGTTCTTTACCAGTTCCTAAATCTTTAGCAGATACATTTACAATACCATTTGCATCTATATCAAATGTTACTTCAATTTGTGGTATTCCTCTTGGAGCTGGAGCTATACCAGACAATTGGAATCTTCCTAATGTTACATTGTCAGCTGCCATTTTTCTTTCGCCTTGTAATATGTGTATATCAACAGCATTTTGGTTATCAGCTGCAGTTGAGAATATTTGACTTTTCTTTGTTGGTATTGTAGTATTTCTTTCAATCAAGTTAGTGCAAACTCCACCTAAAGTCTCAATACCCAATGACAATGGTGTAACATCAAGTAACAAGACGTCTTTTACTTCTCCACTTAATACACCAGCTTGTATTGCTGCTCCTAAAGCTACACATTCATCAGGATTAACTCCTTTATGAGGATCTTTGCCAGTTAATTTTTTAACTGCTTCTTGTACAGCAGGTATTCTTGTTGATCCACCTACTAATATTACTTTATCTATATCTGATGGATTTAATCCTCCATCTTTTAATGCATTTCTAGTTGGTCCTAATGTTCTTTCTACTAAACTTGCTGAAAGTTCTTCAAATTTAGCTCTTGTTAAATCAATATTTAAATGTAATGGTCCAGATTGATTAGCAGTTATAAATGGTAAATTAATGTTTGTAGTCATTACAGTAGATAATTCTTTTTTAGCTTTTTCACTAGCTTCTTTTAGTCTTTGTAATGACATCTTATCATTTCTTAAATCTATGCCATATTCTTTTTTGAAATTTTCTGCTAAGTAATCCATAATAACTTGATCAAAATCATCTCCACCTAAGTGATTATCTCCCTTTGTAGAAATAACTTCAAATACTCCATCACCAAGCTCTAATATTGAAACGTCAAATGTACCTCCACCTAAGTCAAATACCATTATTTTATGTTGATTATCATCTTTATCTAAACCGTATGCTAATGAAGCGGCAGTTGGTTCATTTATAATTCTTTGTACATTTAATCCGGCTATTCTACCAGCGTCTTTTGTTGCCTGTCTTTGACTATCAGTAAAATATGCTGGCACTGTTATAACTGCATCAGTTACTTTATCTCCTAAATAATTTTCTGCATCGCTTTTTAGTTTTTGTAAAATCATTGCAGAAATATCTTGAGGAGTTAAATTTTTATCATCTATTTTCACTTTATAATCTGTACCCATATTTCTTTTAATAGATGCAATTGTTCTATCAGGGTTTGTTATAGCTTGTCTTTTAGCAGTTTCCCCTACTAATCTCTCTCCATCTTTAGTAAATGCCACTATAGATGGTGTTGTTCTATTTCCTTCTACATTAGCTATAACTAATGGTTCTCCACCTTCCATAACTGCTACACATGAGTTAGTTGTTCCTAAATCAATACCTATTATTTTAGCCATTTTAAATCCTCCTATTTTCTTTATTTAGATACTTTTACCACACTTGGTCTTATTACTCTGTCATATAATTTATAACCCTTCTGAAATACTTCGATTACAGTATCTTCACCATATTCATCACAAGCTTCTTGCATAACTGCATGATGTAAATTCGGGTCAAATTTGCAATTCAATGCTTTAATTTCTTCTAAATGATTTTTGTTAAATATATCAATTATTTGTTTATATACCATTTCAATACCTTTGTATAAATTATCTTTTTGCGTATCTTCATCTACTGATTCTAATGCTCTTTCAATGTTATCTAATGAAACCAATAAATCAGTTATTAGCGCTTGATTCGCATATTTACTAAGAGATTGTTTTTCTTTTTCAACTCTCTTTCTATAATTGATAAAATCTGCTTGCAGTCTTATGTATCTATCGTTAAGCTCTGCTAATTCCTTCTCATAATTTTTTTCTTGCTCTTCTCCTTGTTCTTCTTCACAAGAATACTCTTTATCACTAGCTTCTTCACTTATATCTTTTTTTGTTTCACTCTTACACATTTGACTCACCCCTCTATGCAATGTTTGTATATATTAAGACTATAGCCATATTATCACATTTCAAAGGTGCAAGATTCTATATCCCACACCCTTTTAATCAAGAAAATATTTTGATAAAATGTCATTCAAATCCCTAGCCATAAGTTTAACTATGGGAATAACCTTAGAATATTCCATTCTAGTCGGGCCAATAAGTCCTATCTTTCCTATAGTCATACCATTCATTTTATAAGTTGCAGTTATTAAACTACAGTTTTTGATTTCATCATATTCATTTTCATTACCTATTATAACCTCAATATCATTCTTATTGTCTCTTAACAACATTTCAGTAATTGTTTCTTTATCTTCCAAAAATGAAATGATTTCTTTTGCTTTACAAATATCATTATACTCAGCATAATCGAATATTTTATTTACTCCATCAGTATAGTATTTTATATTATCTAATTCATCAATTGTATTATAGAGTGTAGGTATTATATCTGATACTATGTTGTGTAAATCATTAACTTCTTTAACTATTGTATTAATTACTTCCCTATTTATTATTATAGGTAAGTCTCCTATGTTTTTGTTCTTTAACTTAGTATTTAATAAATTTGTAATTATACTTAATTGTTCCTCATTTGCACTATGACTAAGTCTAATTATTGTATTTTTAACAATACCAGTACTAGTAACAAAAACAACTAATATTCTATACTCATCTAATAACACTAGCTGTATATGCTTTAACTTGCTAGCTTTTAAATTTGGAGCTACAGCTAATGTAGTATATCGGGTTAAATCAGATAATATATTTAAGCTTGACTGTACTAACTGCTCTATTTCACTTATACTATTTAAGAGGTTCTTTTTAATATTTTGCTTTTTCACATTTTCAATATTCTTAAACTCAATTAAACTATCTACATACAATCTATAGGCCTTATCAGATGGAATTCTACCAGCTGAAGTATAAGGTTGAAATAAATATCCTAATTCTTCTAAATCTGACATTTCATTTCTAATCGTAGCAGGACTAATTCCTAAAGAATATTTCTTGGAAATAGTTCTCGATCCTACAGGTTCACCATTAGTTATATAACTATGTATTATAGCCTGAAGGATTTTCATCTTTCTATCATTTTTCATACACATCGCCTACCAATCTAATACCAATCTTAGTGTTATTTGATAGTTAACCTTATCTATTTCATAATATTTTTCAATTATTAGCACTCTCTCTTATTGAGTGCTAATACTTTCTGTTTTTAAATTATCATTGAATTTAATATTTGTCAATACCTTTTATACATTTTTTTTAAAATTTTATGGCATTAGCTCGCAAAATATCTGATTTGATAAATCAAGTCCACGTCTAGTTAATTTAATTCTATTTTTTTCTGTACTCAACAAACCATTTTTGTGATATTTTTCTATAACTTCTCTATAAACATCAAATATACTTACTTCAAATTTATTTCTAAAATCATCTATATCTATACCTTCTATAAGTCTTAAACCTAATATTGTATATTCGGCCATTTTATCCTTTTCAATATTACAAATATCATTTATAGGCTTTATACCTTGATCTAGATTTTTAAAATAATCTTCAAAGTTTTCATTATTACTCCATCGATTATTGCCTATATTTGAATGTGCAGCTAATCCAAAACCTAAATAAGGCTTAAGTTTCCAATATATTAAATTATGTTTACATTCATAATTTTTTTTACTGAAATTTGATATTTCATAATGATGATAACCATTAGCCTCTAGAAAATCTATTGATTCATGATACATTTCTCTTTCAACATCTTCATTAGGCAGTATAAGCTCTCCTTTTTCATATTTCCTATAAAATGGTGTGTTTTCTTCAAGCTTTAAACTATATAATGAAATATGTTCTACATCTAACTCAACAGTTTTTTGTAGTGTATTCATTACATCATCTATACTTTGCAAAGGTAAATTGAACATTATATCGAAGTTTACATTATCAAAACCACTTTCTCTAATATCGTGGTAAGCCTTTAAGACAGTTTTTTGATCATGTATTCTACCAATACTCTTTAGTAATCTATCATTAAGAGATTGTACTCCCATACTAATCCTGTTTATTCCACAACTTTTATACACTCTAAGCTTATCTTTATCAATAGAACTAGGATTTGCTTCTATAGATATTTCTATATCATTATCTAAATTAAATACTTTATTTGTTTTATCCAATATCTGATAGATATATTTACTATCTATGGACGATGGAGTCCCTCCACCAATAAAAATACTTGTCACTTTATAGTCTGCTAACTGAGAAGTATACAACTTTATCTCACTCATTACATACTTAATATACGTTTCTATTATATGTTCCATACGAGGAAATGATATAAAGTCACAATAGTAGCATTTACTTTTACAAAATGGTATATGAAAATATAAACCAATCTGTTTCATATCTCCAACTCCTCTATCCTCTTTATAAACTACTTTTTTATTTTTTATGAAGGAAACTGCCTCTAAATCATCTAGAGACAGCTCCTTAATTTATTTAAAGGCATTATTTTTTTTCATCAAATTTTAAAACAGCTAAAAAGGCATCTTGTGGAACTTCAACACTTCCGATTTGTCTCATTCTTTTCTTACCTTCTTTTTGTTTAGCAAGTAGCTTTTTCTTTCTTGATATATCCCCACCATAGCATTTAGCTAGTACATCTTTTCTTAAAGCTTTTATAGTTTCTCTAGCTATAACTTTAGTTCCTATCGACGCTTGTATTGGAACTGCAAATAAATGTCTTGGTATTACATCTTTTAGCCTTTCACAAATCATTCTAGCTCTTTCGTAAGCTTTCTCTTCATGAGCAATTATTGAAAAAGCATCTACCATCTCTTTATTTATCAAAATATCCAATTTAACAAGTTCTGATCTCTTATAACCTTTTAGTTCATAATCTAAAGAAGCGTACCCTTTTGTCTTTGATTTTAAAGCATCAAAGAAATCATAAATAACTTCATTTAAAGGAATTTCATATTTCATCGACACTCTTGTTTCTTCAAGATACTCCATATCTTTAAAGATAGCTCTTCTATTTTGACATAGCTCCATAATTTGTCCAACAAAATCTGTTGGAGACATTATAGTAGCATTAACTACAGGCTCTTCCATATATTCTATTTCTTGCACAGGTGGTAAATTTGTTGGATTTTGTATCGCTAACATTTCTCCGTCAGTCTTCATTACATTATATAAAACACTTGGTGCTGTAGTTATGATATTTAAATCAAATTCTCTTTCTAAACGTTCTTGAATAATTTCCAAATGTAATAATCCTAAAAAACCACATCTAAATCCAAATCCTAAAGCTACAGAATTTTCTGGCTCAAATATCAATGCTGCATCGTTAACTTGTAATTTTTCAAGTGCATCTCTGACATTATTGTAATCTTCACCTTCAGCAGGATATACCCCGCAAAAAACCATAGGAGTAACTTTTTTATAGCCTGGTAAAGGCTCGTCTGTTGGATTATTTGCTTCAGTAATAGTATCACCTACTCTAGCATCTCTGACATTTTTTATACTAGCTGCAATATATCCAACATCACCTGCTTCCAATTTATCTACTGGCATCATCTTGGGACAACATACACCTACTTCAGTAACTTCAAATTCAGTCTTCGTTGCCATCATTTTTATTTTTGTACCTTTCTTAACTGTACCTTCAACAACTCTTGAATAAGCAATAACACCTCTATATGAATCATAATATGAATCAAATATTAACGCCTTTAATGATGCATTCTTATCTCCCTCAGGTGGTGGTATAAGGTTTACTATGTTTTCTAGCACATCTTTTATATTAATACCTTCTTTTGCAGATATTAAAGGTGCCTGTGAAGCATCTAGTCCTATTATATCTTCTATTTCTTTTTTTATTTCATCTGGTCTAGCACTTGGTAAATCAATTTTGTTAATAACTGGAACTATCTCTAAATCCTGATCTAACGCAAGATAAACATTTGCAAGTGTTTGAGCCTCTATACCTTGAGCTGCATCTACAACTAAAACTGCACCTTCACATGCAGCAAGACTTCTAGAAACTTCATAATTAAAATCAACATGACCTGGAGTGTCTATTAGATTTAATATATATTCTTCTCCATCCTTAGCTTTATATATAAGTCTTATAGACTGCAATTTTATAGTTATGCCGCGTTCTTTTTCCAAATCCATATTATCTAATACTTGATCTGTCATCTCTCTTTTGGTTAATAATCCCGTTTCTTCAATCAATCTATCCGCCAATGTAGATTTACCATGATCTATATGTGCAACAATTGAAAAATTTCTTATTCTACTTTGTCTGTTCATGTAATTCCTCCTTACTCTCACTATTAATATGGAAGTAATCTTTATCAATTATATCATAAGATTTTTTTAGTTGAAATAGATACTTTTAAAGTAATACTTTTTTTAACCCTGATTTTTCATATACCGTTGTATAATCAGGTCCACTGCTTATGAATATTCTAGAACTATAAAAGAGAAAAACATATTGTTCTTCTCTTACAAATCTCAATAATAATTAATTTATAATGCTGTCTAATGCTTTTTTAAAATAATCAATAACATTGATCGATTTTTGCACTATAAGCTCTTTGCATTGCAAAATGTCTTCTTTTTCTATTATGTGAACCTTACCAAATAGTTCAATAATATATTTATTATTAAAACAGCTGATATCTACAACCTTTTTTTTATTTATACACATAAGCTCTGCAAAACTATTATCTACAATTATTATCCCTACTATTAAAAGACATATAATACCTATAATAACCACAGACTTCTTTCTTCTAATCCGTCTATATTTTCTTTTTTGTTCATACCTATTCATCCTACTATCCATAATAAATCACCACTTAATTATTATAGACATATTATTACTTTGGTATACTTTAACTAGCTTTTAAGCTAATGCAAAACACCAAATCTCTCTCCAAATGGAAAATATCTAAATACTGCTCTACCCTTTACAGCTTCTTCTTTTACTGTTCCAAAATATCTACTATCTTTACTAGCTCCTAATTCCCTATTATCTCCTAGTACAAAAATTTCACCTTGTGGTACTTGAATACTGATATCGCCTTGTGTATCTATATCTTGTTTAATATAATCCTCTTCATAAAGTTCTCCATTGACATACACATGACCATTTTTAATTTCAACAAGGTCTCCTTCTACTCCAGCTATTCGTTTAATATAATCTTTATCAGGATCATCTGGAGCTTCTATAACAACTATATCTCCTCTTTGAGGAGTTTTTAAAAGATATCCTATTTTATTTGTGAAAAGTCTATCTTTATTATGTAATGTTGGAAACATCGAACTCCCAACTACATATGTTGTATCAAACAAAAACATCTTTATTACAAAAGCTATAACTACCGCTAAGGCTATACTCTTAACCCATTCCATAACCTCTTTTTTTATATTTGTTTCTTTACTCATTGCCTACACCTCCAAAACATGGCTAAAACAATTATAACACTTTTATAGACAAATGAAAAGTTCACTTTTTAACTTGAATTATCAGGGTTCAATAATATTTTTTAGTGCCATATCTAATACATTAGCTAATAAAACAGAGGTGTTTTTTGCTTCTTCTATTGTATTTAAATTACTTCCAACTTCTAATAACATTGAGAAATCGCTCAAAAACAAATTGTATTTACCATAAGGTTTGATTACCAACCCTTTGCATAACCCTGGATACATCCTTTCCGATATAGCCATTATATATTTTGCAAATTTAATTAGTTCTTCTTTATTAGGACAATCAGCTCCAATAACAAACTTAAATGTTGCTGCTTGTTTGTTATTTACACATACTTTACTTTCGTCTATTGATTTGCTAATATATGCTGCATTTGAAGGCACTCCATCTCTATGTATGTCAATTAAAACTTTTATATTTTTTTCTTTTTTAATTTCTTTCTTTATAGTTGCCAATGATCTACTATAAGATTTATTATACGATGGCAAGTCGTGATAAATTTGTACCTGCTTTGTATTATGTCCTTTTTTATTTAATGTATTATTTATAATTTCACCCACTTCCATAACACTATATTCTTTCTTTTTAGAGTGAAAATTATCATCTTTTATTGGTAAATACACTTCTGTTGCATGTGTGTGATATATTAATATATAAGGCTTTTCTTTATTTATACAAAGGTCCCCATTAAAATTCAATTCGTTCTTTATTTTCTTTATTTCATCAGCAGTCAGTTTCCCACTTACAGAACTTAATCCATCCGTAGTATCATCTATTATTATTATATCATCAAGCAATATATCTTTAGCTACATCTGGATTAATCTCCTGAGCGTCTTTTATCTCTTCTAAAAGTGGTGTAGAATCTATTTTACATACAGTAGCAACTAAAGAATCATTACTATTTTCAATACTCTTTATAGCTTCGTTATTATCGATTTTATATTTTTTTACTATATCATTAAATATAAATAAATTGTTAGCTATATAATTTTGAACTTTTTCTAGATTCAATAAATATACAAAACCACTTTTAATAAGACTTTGTTCATTTTTTTCATGACTAACATCCGAATAAGTAATTTGCATAAATGAATTGTTTGACATTATTAAATTCAAAAAAAAATCGCAACCTTTTGCATCTAATTTGTCTTTAATTACAACTTCCTTATACTTTGGAGTTATAGCTTGTACAGAGCATTTATTAGATATATTATTATTAACATAAAAAAAACCTGTAACAAAAATAATTAAACATACACTAGCAATTATTACATATTGAAAGCCTTTATCCTTAACAAGTATTCTCTTAGACATATAAACACTCCTCTGAAATATACCTTATCCGATTTAGTTATCATTATTTTAGTATATAAAATTTATATTCCAGAGAAGTTATATTTATGAGTACTAATTTACATACCTATTTACGTCTTTTAAGTCTATACCGTGATGAAGCGAAATGTTCAGTCCATTTGCAATTACTAGAGAAATATCATCTATTACTGTATCTATCTCTTTAGGAGTTACCATTACATTACCCATATATGGCATTAGAACCTCAGAAATTAATTGATGCTTATCCTGTTGGCTCATTTCTCCTAATAAATCATAAAACTCTCCACCTTTTTCTGTATGTGTTTTCATTTCTTTAACTATAAGATCAATAGTATCATTAACCATTGTAGCGGCATCAACTACTGTAGGCACTCCTATTGCATAAACCGGAACTCCTAAATATTCTTTATTTAGAGATTTTCTATTATTACCAACTCCAGCACCTGGATTTATACCAGTATCACTTATTTGTATAGTAGTACTTACTCTTTCCATTTTTCTAGATGCTAATGCATCAATTGCTACGACAATATCTGGCTTTGTTTTTTCAACTATTCCTTTTATGATTTCTCCTGTTTCTATACCTGTAATACCCATTACACCTGGTGCAATAGCTGATACATCCGTCATAGTTTCATCTTCTGATTTGTTATATGCTTTGAAAAAATGCCTAGTAACAAATACTTTACCTATTACTCTTGGACCTAATGCATCTGGCGTTACATTCCAATTGCCTAACCCTACTATCAAGCTTTTTGTGTGTTTATTAGTATTTATTAATGTTTTTAGCTCTTTCGCTAATACTTGACTTATCTCATCTTTTAAATCCTGATCAGCTTGTTTTAGACCTGCTGCTTCTATCGTTATGTAACTTCCCATTTTTTTGCCTAATTTTTCTTCTCCATCTTTATTTAATATCTTTACTCTTGTAATTTTATACTCTTTTTCTTCTTCTACATTTACTTCAACTCCTGATATCTCAACATTATTTTTTTCTCTATACATTTCTCTAGTTTCTATAGCTAAATCTGTTCTAATTTGTAGCATAAGTCCACCTCCTACAGTATATATATTTAACTCATTATTTTTATATTTACTCTAATTATAAAATTTATACTAAAATTCTCCTAAACTCTACTATTACTAATTAGAAAACATCAAATAAAACACATATATAAATTTAACCCTTGCATTATAGTGCTATTCATGGTAAAATACTGTTTGTTAATCTGTAAAGGAGGTGTACTAATTGGCTAATATTAAATCAGCTAAGAAAAGAATTAGTGTTATAAATACTAAAACAGCTCAAAATAGACAAAGAAAATCTGAAATCAAGACTTATATTAAAAAGCTTGATAAAGCTATAGAAGGTAAAAACTTTGAAGAAGCAAAAATATTATTGAAAACAATTGAGAAGAAGCTTGATAAAGCTGCTGCAAAAGGTACTTATCACAAAAAAACTGTTGCAAGAAAAATAAGCAGACTTACAAAACATATAAACGCTGCTATGTAATTACCTTGAAAACTCACGTGAATTTTCAAAACTTCGGGAAAAACACCGAAGTTTTTTTGTTATTATATATAATCCCAGATTATTCATAGAAAATCAAATACTTTTTTTAATGAAGCTCATATTCTACGAATGAGTAAGCGACTCACATAAAATCACAGATTTTAGTTCTCTGCTTAAGAAGCAAAATCTATTATTAACATTTCTACAGCTAATCTATTATCTTTTGAACTTGTTTTGATATCTTTATCTGTCTGTAAACACCTAACTAATGCTCTTTTAATCTCTTGATATGTAAAATTTCTACTCTGCACTATTAGTTTCTTTACTATAAATACATGAGTTTTCATTTTTTTAGCTATATCATTAGAATTATAGCCTTGAGTAGTTAATAATTTTACCTCAGCTAATAATCGAAATTGTCTTATTATCATATACATTATCTTAGGAATAGGTTCTTGATTAATAATAATATTGTTTAATTCCTCTAAACACCCAACTGTATTTTTTTGTCCTATAGCATCTACTAGCTTAAATATATTATTACTAATTGATTTTGTTATAACTTTTTCTACATCGTCCCGTCCAATATTGATTTTATCTGAATAATAATCACAAATCTTCGTAATTTCGTTTTTAATATCAAACATAGATTTGTCTAAGTTTTTATCATAGTAACTTATAATAGACACAAAATGCTCAATTGTAGCTAAGTTTATTTTTTTCCCTTTTTCTTTAAATTCTTTGTTAATCCAAGAATAAAGCTCTCTTTCATTAATTTTATTCAATTCAATAACAGTACCATGTTTTTTTATTAATTTAACAATCTTACGTCTATTATCAACCTTATCAACATTTTGATAGAATATTAAACATGTACTTTGATTAGGAGCTTTTATGTAATTAATTATATCCTCATCAGTATCTTCACTAGATTTAGATGAAAAAACACTACAATCTTCAATTACAACAATCTTTTTTTCAGACATAAAAGGAAGTGTCTCACATGCATTTATAATATCCTTAGCTTTAACTTCTTCTTGTATATGTATATAATTTAAATCATAAAAAGCTTTATCAATATATTTTTCTACTAATTTATCTAAAATAACTGACTTCAAATAGTTTTCAACACCATAACATAAATATATTGGTTTCAAGCTATTTTGCTTTATATCGTTTAAAATAATCTTATAGCTCATCATTCCACTCCTTTGATAAAATTGTTATGAAAAATGCTAACACTAAAACAAAACTACTAAATATTACTATTTCATTCCACAGCTTTAATATTTCTGTAAGTTCATATTTTATTTTATTATAATTTTCAACACTATAACTTTCTTCATCAATTTTTGCAGTTATTAATCCATCTTTATCAGTTCTTAAAACTCTTATGCCTAAAGAATTCAACCTATTGATTACTAATTTATGTGGATGACCATAATTATTGTTTCCAACAGAAATTATACCATATTCAGGCTTACATTTCTCTAAGAAATTTGTACTAGAAGAAGTGTTGCTACCATGATGGGCTACTTTTAAAATATCTATATCATCTTTAATATAAAAAGCAACTTCCTCTTCAGCTTCGTTTTCTATATCACCTGTAAATAGTATTTTGGTATTATAAATATTCATAAGCATAATTAATGATTTATTATTATCGCTTGCATTAGAATTGATACCTTCATGAGGATAGATAACTTTAATATTTGTATTTTCATCTATAATTAAATCATCATTTTTCTTTAATACTTCAATTTCAGTTCCTTCATCTTGAGCTTTTTTTATTATTTCATTTGCTAATTCATTATCGTAATCTATATAAGATACAAACAATTTATCCACCTCTATACTGTCTAGGATAACAGTAGCACCACCACAATGATCAATATCAAAATGAGAAATAAACATGCCTTCAAGATGATTTATTTGGTTCTTTAATAAATAAGGAAGTACTATTTTTTCACCAGTATTAAAACTTCCATATAAAACGCCTCCTGTATCGATTAAGAAGTTTTTATTTCCTAGCTTTGTATGTATGCAATCACCCTGTCCTACGTCAATAAACTCTATTTTATAGTCCTTAAAAAGCATGTTTAAAACAGACAAGAAGATAACTGCTAAAACACCATATACAAATATAACTTTTTTAATACCTATATTAAAATCAACTAGCTTTACATAACCAAAAATAATTAATATAATTATATAATAAACTATAATTTCAAATAAAGTAAAAGAAGGCAGCAATATATTTAAACCTATAATTTCAAATAAAGCGTTACTTAAGTATTTAAAACTTAATATCATTCCATTACACACAAATCCTACTACAAATCCAAGCTGTATATTTATCAAAGAAACAAATAATAAAATAAATAATATCACAATTATTAACGATATTAAAGGTAATATTAACGCATTAACTAGGATAGCAAAAACAGGAATTTTGTTAAAATGATATACTATAACTGGCATTATACCTATCTGCACAGCAATAATTGCACTTATTGAGGATTTTTTAAATTTACTTTGCAAAATTGGTGTAAGCAATAATAATGACAGAGCTGCACTAAAGGAAAGTTGAAAACCAACACTAAATATCCATAAAGGTTTATAAACAAGTATAATAAACCCAGCAAGTCCTAAACTGTTAAAAGAGTCATTTTTTCTATACAACACATCTGCAATCACACCGCACGATAACATAATTAACGCTCTTAACACAGATGGCGGAAAACATATAATAGCACCATAACTCCATAGTATTATTAAACAAAAAATAATTCTAGTTCTCTTTTTTGTTATAAATAATTTCAATATAAAAAATATCAAAGCACTCAAGATCCATACATGAAATCCAGAAACCGCTATAATATGTGCTATCCCTATATCACGTATTACTTCTTCATCTCGTTCATCTAATGAATGTTTGTCACTAAAAACAACTGCCTTGGCAATCTTAGAACATTCTTCTGATAGTGTACTATCAAAAATTCCATATAGCTTGTCCCGTGTAGCAGTAAAAAATTTTTCAACAATACTCAATCTATCACTTTCAACAATTTTTAAATTATCAGGCTTGCATTTAGTATTAACATATATATCATCCATCATTAGATATAATCTATAATCAAATAGCTTTGGATTTGTATTGGTATTAGGCAACTGTATAGTACTATTTATTTCAATATAATCGCCTTTTTTTATTGTTTTACTTTCACCTATAGCTTTTACTAACATTTTTTCATTCATCTCATACACTATATCATCAACATAAAGTTTATCTGCTTTCATAATCCAGCTTGTACTATATTCATTTTGTGAAAATTTATCTATTATAACACCGCCAACTACAACATTTTGATTAACATATTTAGTTAATTCACTTCTATTTAAACTTACTTGCATTATAATAATACCAAATACAACTATAGCTACAAAAAGGATATAGCTACAACCCTTTTTCAGGAATACTATAACAGCAATTAATAAGCTTAATAACATAATGGCATAAATTATATTAATATTTACGTAATATCCTATTACTAAACCAATCATTAAAAAAATAGTTAGCACAACAAAAGGTCTTTTCATTATAAAACATACCTTTCTTTTTTATTTTAGTCTAGCTATATTTTATAATAAAGAATTTTCTTTGTATATAATTTTGTTCCACATTATTCATATATTGTATAATTAAATATATAATTTTACATTTGCTAAAATAGTAGTATGAAATTTCATATTAATGTAACTCCTACTCTCTTCGTTCCTAGGAGTAAGTGATTCACAAGAAATCATTGATTTCTGTTCTCTACTCATGAGTAGGCGATTAACATAAAATCATAGATTTTAGTTTCCTGCTCAAAATCAAAGATTTGGGTTCTCTGCTTATCTTAATCTTTTGCTTACTTGATTTTTGCATCATTTATTTCGTAAATTTTACTTTTTTATTTTTTCTTTATTTATCTTTCAATTTGTAACTCCTACTCTCTTCGTTCCTAGGAGTAAGCGATTCACACCAAATCTAAGATTTGGGTTCTCTGCTTAAAAAGCACACTTATTTTAAACTAAGTGTGCTTTCATACTAATAACTCTCCTCATAAACAACCTTTTGTACATCATTTTCTAATATATCTATTACATCAAGTAAAGAATCACATTTGAATTTTATAAGCCCTTTAATCTCTTCATTTTCTCCTAACATATCAGGTATAAAAACCGGATTTGCTCCTGCTTTATAAGCTGCTTTTATTCCTCTATGTGAATCTTCAAGTATTAAACAATTAATAGGATCAACACCAATTTTTGAACTTGCTTTTATGTATATTTCAGGATCAGGCTTTACTTTTGTTACTTCATCTCCACAGACTACTTCATTAAAATATTCATATATACCTGCTCCTTTTAACAATGCAACAGCATCTTTTCTATAAGTTGTAGTTGCAACAACTCTAGGTATTGCATTCTTTTGTAGGTATTCTAACAACTCTACTATACCCTTTTTCTTGGGTACTCCATTTTTAATCAAATAATCTTTTATCATTGAATTTTTCTTATTCCTAATTTCATGAAATGGAAAGTCAGCACCAAACTGTTCACAAAATAGCTCTTTAGCTTCCTCGATTCCACTGCCAATTATACTTATCATAAAATCAAGTGAAATATCATAACCATATTCTTTACCAACTTTTTCCCAATATACTTTTGATAATCTTTCAGTATCTAGTATCAAACCATCCATATCAAATAATACAGCAGAAATTTGCATGTTACTGCCCCCCTCTCATCATCACCTTATAACAACGGAAGCAATTACGTAGTAATTGCAACACATCGCCTGTCTTTTCAAATCTAATCGGTACCCACCACCTATAAAGGTAGAGAATATCTTGAGCCTTGTTTTAATTCTATACAAATATATACTACATAGCAAACTCATTATATGCAATTTAATTAAAGTATCCTTGAATAAGAGGCTTTTCTATTATTTAACTTCTTTTTTTGCTATTATACAATACCACTCCATTTCTTCAAACTTTGTTATTTTATGATCCAAAAAATTATATATAGTTATTTCTTTATAACCTAACTTAGTAAGTTCATCATATATAAAATCTCTTTTTAAAGGATAATATTTAAGCTTGAATTCCTCTCTTTTGATAATCTTGTTATCCTTTTCAAAGCTATATAGTATATTAAAATCAACACTATTATCTTCGTTATAATCCCAAACTTGAATTAAATTTATCCTTTTATCATCCTTAAAATAAGGAGGATAGAAATAAAATCTTTGCTTGTTTTCTAGTATGTTGTCCCAATTTCTGGTATCTATGTATATGTATCCATCATCTTTTACTAATTTGTTCATAGCTCTTAATGTCACTATTACATCATCATTTGGTACATGTCCAAGTGAATTTCCTGTACTCATAACACAATCGAATTTATCATTTATTTTAGAATCTAGATCCCTAAAATCACATTGTGTCAAATTAATATCCCAACCATTCTTATTGATTTTCGTACTAGCTTCTTTTAACATTTCTTGACTAATATCTGAGCCTGAGATTTCATAACCCATTTCTTTAAGAACTAATGTTAGATTTCCTGTTCCAAAGCTGCAATCATGAATCGTTTTAATAGACTTTTTATCTAATACCCTTTTATAATGTTTTTTTAGTGCTTCATTAAATCTAGGTGTAAAAGTAATATCATATATATTTGGTTTTGAATAAAATTCTGCCATACAAAAAACCCCCTTATAAATACTTATGTGATTTTATTAATTTATTATCCAACGCAAGAACGCATAAAAAATAATATTAAACCTATAACCATAAGTATCAATGTTGCTTTACCAAAGTTTTTTAACGTTTTATTACTAGAAAATATTAAGCAAATAACAACTATAATATCAACTATAGGAATTGCATATAAAATAAGTATCAATACCCATTTTCCAATACTTACCTCTTCATTTTCACAACATCCATATTCTCCATAGTATCCATAATCATTCGCTATATCTTTTATAAACTTTGATTCATTATGAAATTTTTCAACATCCATATTTTTGTATTTATTAAAATCGTACATTTCATCACCCCCATTACATTATATTACATTTTACCCAATAAACAATATTTGTTTTATATTATTTAAAATGTTTATATTCTATTTAAAACAATTCTATATAGTCCAAAGGGGCTACTCAAAATATTTGAGTAGCCCCTTTGTTTTTTTCAAAATGAGTAAAGTTCAAGGCATTTTTATATTAAATGAAACTCAGACTCATTCTTCCTCTGAGTAAGCGATTCACACTAAATCAAAGATTTAGGTTCTCTGCTTATAGATATGAGCGTACTATGATGTAGCTCACTACTCACTTCGTTCCTAGGAGTAAGTGATTCACAAGAAATCATAGATTTCTGTTCTCTACTCATGATTAGTCATGAAACATTTCAATAACGCAGAAATTTGCCATTTTGGCATATTCCACTTGGATTGTTCCAAAATGAGTAAAGTTCAAGGCATTGAAATTTTCACGGATATGAGCGTACTATGATGTAGCTCACTACTCACTTCGTTCCTAGGAGTAAGTGATTCACAAGAAATCACAGATTTCTGTTCTCTACTCACGATTAGTCGTGAAACATTTCAATAACGCAGAAATTTGTCATTTTGGTATATTCCACTTGGATTGTTCCAAAATGAGTAAAGTTCAAGGCATTGAAATTTTCACGGATATGAGCGTACTATGATGTAGCTCACTACTCACTTCGTTCCTAGGAGTAAGTGATTCACAAGAAATCACAGATTTCTGTTCTCTACTCACGATTAGTCATGAAATATTTCAATAACGCAGAAATTTGCCATTTTGGACAATCCATCACATTTCAATTATTGTACCACTTAACCCCTTCAATGCATCTTTAGCTTTATCTAGTGAAGCTATTATTGATTTTCTGCCAGCCTTTGACTCAGCAAACATTATAGTAGCTTTAACCTTTGGTAACATGCTACCAGGTGCAAAATGACCTTCTTGGATGTATTGTTTTGCTTCTTCTACACTCATTCTCGCTAAATCTTTTTGATCTGGTTTTCCAAAATTAATAGAAACTCTATCTACTGCTGTTAATATAACTAACATATCAGCATCTAAATCTTCTGCTAATCTCTCAGATGCTAAATCTTTATCTATTACAGCTGCTGTTCCTTCCAATCCTTTGTCTGTCTCTATTACTGGAATTCCACCACCACCAACTGTAATTACTACTTGACCTGCCTGTATTAATGCTTTAACAGTATCTATTTCAACTATTCTCTTTGGCATAGGAGACGCAACTACTCTTCTATAGCCTCTACCTGAATCTTCAACGATATTATAGCCTTTTTCTTTTACTATTCTCTCAGCTTCTTCCTTGCTATAAAAAGGACCTATAGGTTTTGTTGGATTTTCAAAAGCTTTATCTCCTTTATCTACTACTACTTGTGTAACTACTGTTGCTACTGCTGCATGATTACCTCTTCTTTTTAATTCATCACCTAAAGATTGTTGTATATGATAACCTATCATTCCTTGACTCATAGCTCCACATATATCAAAAGGCATTGCAGGAGTTACATCATTAGCTGCCTCATTTTGAAGTACTATTCTCCCAACCTGCGGACCATTACCATGAGCAATTATAAGTTCATAACCTTCTTCTATCAAATCAGCTAAATAAACCACTGTTTTTTTAATAACATTTAGCTGTGAGTTAGCTGTAGCAGGTTTTCCACTCTCTTGAAGGGCATTCCCACCTAATGCAACAACAACTTTTTTCAAGATAATCCCTCCCAAACTATGGCTTAAAGTTATTATTGTCTTAACATAGTACTATTAAAAAATACTATGTTAAGACATACTTGTCCAAAATTTTTAATTTTTAAAGATTGATTTTTAACTTTTATGTTTAAATTAGTATTATTTTCCTAACGTTGCAACCATAACTGCCTTAATAGTATGCATTCTGTTTTCTGCTTCATCAAATACTACTGAATACTTACTTTCAAATACTTCATCAGTCACTTCCATTGATTCCAAATTGTATTTTTCATATATTTCTTTTCCAATTGTAGTATTTAAATCATGGAATGCTGGCAAACAATGCATGAAAATAACTTCATCATCAGCATTATTAATCATATCCATATTTATTTGGTATGGTTTAAGCATTTCAATTCTCTTTGCCCAAACTTCTTCTGGTTCTCCCATTGATACCCAAACATCAGTGTATAATACATCTACACCTTTTGTTCCTTCTTCAACAGAATCTGTCAAAGTAATTTTAGCTCCTGTTTCTTTAGCTATTTCTCTAGCTTTAGCTACTAATTCTTCTTCTGGGAATAACTCTTTTGGAGATACTATTCTGAAATCCATACCCATTTTAGCTGCTCCAACCATTAATGAGTTACCCATATTATTTCTGCCATCTCCAAGATAAGCAAATTTAATTCCTTTTAAATGCCCTTTATGCTCTATTACTGTTAAAAAGTCTGCTAATATTTGAGTTGGATGAAATTCATCAGTTAATCCATTCCATACAGGTACTCCTGAGTATTTAGCTAATGCTTCTACTTTTTCTTGAGAGAAACCTCTATACTCAATACCATCATACATTCTTCCTAAAACTCTTGCAGTATCAGCTATCGACTCTTTTTTGCCCATTTGACTACCAGTAGGTCCTAAGTATGTAACTCCAGCACCTTGATCCATAGCTCCTACTTCAAATGCACATCTAGTTCTAGTAGATGCTTTTTCAAATATTAATGCAACGTTCTTACCTTCCATTGTCTTTTGTTCATTTCCAGTATATTTTGCTCTTTTTAAATCTCTAGCTAGGTCTAATAAAAAATTTATTTCCTTTGTTGAATAATCTAATAATGTCAAAAAACTTCTTCCTCTTAAATTAACTGGCATTTTATATTCCTCCTTAATAGTCTTATAAATTTATTTTTATTTATTTTAAATCATCTCTAATTAAAGGCATACTCATACATCTAGGACCACCTCTACCTCTTGATAATTCTGAACTAGGTATAATATGAGTTTTAATTCCATGCTCTTGTAAAAGTTTGTTTGTTACATGATTTCTAGAATATACTACAACTTCTCCAGGCGAAATAGCTAGTGTATTAGAACCGTCATTCCATTGCTCTCTAGCTGAATCTATCGGATCTCCACCAGCACACCTTATTAAAGTAACTGAATCTAAGTTCAGATATTTTTTCAATATCTCATTTAATTCAGCTTCTTCTTTAACTATTTTAAAACCATTTATATTATTAGCATCCTTTGTTATAGAAAATACAGTTAATGGGCCTTCTATACCCGGATGTATAGTGAATTTATCATAATCAATCATCGTAAATACTGTATCAAGATGCATAAACGCTCTCTTTTTAGGTATATCAAAAGCAAGTATTGTATCAAAGCCTTCTTCACTACTAAATAAATTTCTAGCAAATTTTTCTATAGCTCCTGCATCCGTTCTTTGCGATATGCCTATAGCTAGTACCTTGTCATTTAATATAAGTTCGTCTCCACCTTCTAATGATAATTCTTCATTTCTATTAAACCATATTGGAATATTACAGTCTTTAAATCTTGGATGATATTCAAATATATATTTTGCAAAAATTGTTTCTCTATTTCTTGTTTCTGTTCTCATGTGGTTTAATGTAATACCTGAACCTATTGTAGCAAATGGGTCTCTAGTAAAATATAAATTTGGCATTGGATCTATTACAAATGGATAATTTGACTTAACCATTTCAGCTAATGAAATAATTTTATGTGATTTAAGTTCTTTAGTTCTTATACCAGCCATCAGCTTATCTATTAAAGCTTGATTATCTAATTGCTCTAGATATATTTTTAACTGCTGTTTTACACCTAATCCTCTTATTTTTGCTTCATTTAAAAATTCGTCAACAAACTTATCTCTTATTAATTTATCTGATATAGCTTCAGCTGCTAATTTTTCAAGATATAAAACTTCTACACCATTATTACGCAAAACATCTGCAAATGCGTCATGTTCCCTAGCAGCAACTTCTAAAAATGGAATATCATCAAACAAAAGTCTTTCCATTAAATCAGGTGTTATATTTTCGATTTCTCGACCTGGTCTGTGAAGGAGTACTGTTCTTAATTTGCCTATTTCAGATCTAACATTTAAACCGGTTTTATTATAACAAGTCAAGGCACCAACCTCCTATATATAATTATAATTATGTATATGTAAAGTATAGTCTTTTTTTTGATTATATTAACTGCTTAATGTTATGTCAAGATAAGTATTAATGTGTAAATATGAAATAACCGTATATTTATACAAAATTATTTTTCACAATAAATAGCATAACTTATTATATACACATCGTAAGAAAATAACCTACTTTACTTGTGCCATTTATGTTATATTTATACAAATAAAAAAATTTTATTTCATTCTTCTTTTATTAAATATTCTTAATCTTATTATGTATATTTATTATAGAAAAGAAACATAAACAAAATTTAAATATAATACGCTCTCATTTCTTCACTAAGCTGCAATATAGAATTATATTCTGTACTTGCTTCAGCCATTATGTCTTCTAACTTATACTCTGGCCAAAAGTGTGTTAAAAGCAATCTTTTTACAATTGAATTCTGAGCCATTTGAGCAGCTTGTTTTACTGATAAATGTGGTGTATCAATCTTTCTATCTTTTTCTAAAACTGACGCTTCACACAAAAAGAAATCTATATTCTTTATAAATTCAGGTAATTGATCATTATATGAAGTATCTCCAGAATATACAAAACTTCTATTATTAGTTAAAATTTTTATTGCATAACTTTCTACAGGATGTGTCATTTTCTTAAATGAAATTTCTAAATTATTTATATCGATAGTTGTCTCTTCATCTATCTGAATAATATTAAACGCATTATTATAATTCATTTGTTGTATAAAACATTCATTATCCATTGGCATATATAATGGTATAGGTGCCTTTTGCATCTTTTCTAAATTTAATCCTATAGCATATTTCAATATAAAAATATCACTAATATGGTCACTATGTAAATGAGAAATAATTATAGCATCTAATTCGTCAATTTTGCAAATCTTTTGTAATCTAGACAAAACTCCATTTCCACAATCTAATAATATTTTAGTATCGTCAGTTTCAATAAGGTATCCTGAACATGCACCTCCAGCTCTTGGATATGGTCCATTATTACCTAAAACTGTAAGTTTCAAATCTAACCACTCCCTTAGTATTGCTTTGTATCATACTTATTAGTATTTTATATATACCTTATAATATAACACTTAATGTTATTAAATCAAATGTTTTTAAACATAAAAAAACTAAGCCTTTATTAGCTTAGTTTTTTTGTGATAATTTATTAATAAATTTAGTTTTATCAAGAGCAGAAATTATAAAGTAAGCGATTACCCCTCCGCCTACAAATTGAAGTATATTTGCAGGAATACTAAATATCGGTACAATCATATTACCCTTTAATATACCTCCTGCAAAATAATACCCTATTACCATCCAAACACCTGCTAACATCATGCCCAGCATATTATTTGCATTTAAATATTTACTATTTTTATTTGCTATCTTTGAAACTATTATTATAATCAAAGGTATCAATATTGCAGCTACTGTAAGAACTAATTGTACTCTTGAAATCATATTTGATAATTCATTGACATCTGTTAATTCAAATTTCTGTATAAGAAACGTTGTTACATCAGGATTTTGAAGTATAGTTGATAGTAGATTTTTTAACCAAAAAGCTAATATAATCCATATTCCTAATACCGCAGAACTAATTCCAACACTAACACCTTTACTTCTTTTATGTGAATTATGGGCTATAATACCAACAATAACTCCCATTAAACCTTTTATTATTAACGTAGGCAAAGCCCAATGTGCATATTCTAAATATAAATCTGCAAGAGCCGAACCAAGTCCTCCTGCTATAGCACCATATTTCCAGCCAAATAATACTGCAGCAATAAAAATCATACTATCTCCAGTATGTATATATCCCTCTGTAAATGGAACTGGAATATGCGGTACAATTGCTGTTGTAACAAAAACTAATGTTATAAACAATCCACCAAATACAATAAATCTAATTTTTTCTCTTGTCATTGAATCAACCACTCCTTAAAATTGTATCGTTAAATTATATTAGTATTATACTACAATACTATATATCTAGAAATAAATTCGATACAAATTTTAATGTTTTTTTCATTTGTATGGGTACATTGTCAAAATACATCTAGAATCATTATGAATTTATATATTACTAGTGTTTTATATACCTACTATTAGATTATTCTTTCTCTCTTTTAAATATAGCTACTATACTTCTACCTTTTGTATTTCCATTTATACCTACAAGCTCCCAGCCTTCTTTACCTAATTGATTAAGCTTTTCCTCATGTTCTTTGGTAAGAACCATGGAAACCATTCCATATGTTCTTAAATTCTCTATCTTATATTCAAATTTTCTCAAAACATTCACCCCTTATTACTAATTTATTTATAACCTTATATTTATAGTATGTTATTTTTTTTATTTTATCAAGAATATACCTATACAACTACTAATACTTAATTTTACTTTAAAAGAGCCTCATTAAATGCTAAAATACATATATATATTCTTAGCATCTACATAAATATATATATTTAAAAAACTATTGTAAAGAGGTGAACATATGAATAAAAAAATTAGTTTATTACTTGTTATACTAACTATAACAATGTTATCAGGTTGTTATGATAATACAAAAAAAGCTTTCGATAAATATTTAAATACAGATTTAAAACCTCTCATAGGTATGCAAAATGAAGTTTTAATTATCTATGAAAATCTATTACAGACAAAGGATTTAAATGCAAAAAAAATGCAAGATTCATTAGATGAAAAAATAATTCCACAATATGAAAAATTTGTTACTAAATTAGAAGGTATTTCATCTGAAGCTAAAGAAGTAAATAAAGTTCATAAAATACTTGTTACTGGTGCAAAAAAACAACTAGAGGTTTTTATTACACTTAGAGATGGATTATCTAATAATGATACAGATACCATATATTATGCTGAAGAATTACTAAAGGAGTCTAAGAAATATATGGAAAACTTCAATGAAAATATAAATGAATTAAAGGACAGATATTAAATATTATGTGTTTAGCATATAATTAAACGCTGATTATTCAAAATCATATGAATACCAAGCGTTAAAGGAGGTTTTTTTATGACAGTAAAAATATATCTGGACAATCCATACTTAAAACAAATCAACGCTACTATTGTTGATGCAAAATTTGAAAATGGTAAATACATGGTTCAGCTTGATAAAACAATTTTTTACCCACATATGTGCGGCGGACAACCTAGAGATATAGGTACTATTGACGGTGTAAAAGTTTTAGATGTTATTAAACAAGGTGATAAAATCATTCATGTCTTAGAGAATAAAATTTATAACAAAAAAGTAAATCTATCTATTGATTGGCATACTAGATTTGACCATATGCAGCAGCATACGGGAGAACATATATTATCTGCATGCTTCAAAAAATTATTTAATGAAAATAATATAGGTTTCCATTTAGGCAATAACTATTCATATATAGATATATCTATGCATAATCTAACTGAAGATGCAGTATTTAAAATTGAACAACTAGCTAATGAAATAATATATTCTAACATTCAAGTAAAAAATTATATAGTTCAAAAAGATGAGCTCAAAAACATACCTATAAGAAAAAAACCTATTGTTGATAAAAACATCAGAATTATTGAAATAGATGGTGTTGATTGTACTCCATGCGCAGGAACTCATGTTAGAAATACCGGGGAGATTGGAATTATAAAAATCAGAAAATGGGAAAATTATAAAGGCAATACAAGAATTGAATTTGTATGCGGACATAGAGCATTACTTGATTACGGCCAAAAAAACCATCAAACAAACAATATTTCTTCTATTTTGTCTGTAAAAGATACAGAATGTCAACAGGGAGTTGAAAAGCTTCTGTCATCACTTAATACTGCTTCTAAAGAAATAACTTCATTAAAAAAGGAACTTGCAGAATATAAAAAGGAGTATTTATTAAAATCTTACCAAAAGCATAATGATATTAAAATAGTAAAACATATCTTCGACTATACAGAAATGGATTTTAATACTTTAAGAAAAATAAGCTCAGATATTATTAATAATAACGAAAACTATGTTATAATATTTGCTATAAAATCCCCTGATAAATGCCAATTAATTATAGGTAAATCTAAAAATGTATCAATAAATGCAAAGAATGTATTCAACAGTATAGTTGGATTGATCAATGGAAAAGGCGGAGGTAACGATACTATTGCACAAGGTGGGGGTACTGATGTAAGTAAACTTGATGAATGCATTGCCTTAGCTGAATTAAAGCTTAAAGAAATATTATAAAAAAGGATGATAGTATGACTATTTATTATAAGAATAGAAACAATGATACAATACATGAAGAAAACATAGCAGGTATCAAATATCTAAAGTGGTTAACTGAATCTTACTCTGGAAAGCTTACATTGAAATATATTGTTAAAAAGAAATTGTTTTCTATATTATATGGAAAATTTCAAGACACAAATCTTAGTAAAAGTAAAATCAAAGACTTTGTGAACAATTTTAACATTGATATGTCAGAAGCTCAAAGAGAAAATATAAGTGATTATACTAACTTTAACGATTTTTTTACTAGAAAACTAAAAAAAGAAAGCAGAGAAATAATATTTGATAATAGTGTATTAATTTCACCAGCGGATAGTAAACTGATGGCATATGAAAATATTAATACAGACAATATGATACAAGTAAAAGGGTCTTATTATAGTTTATCAGAATTGTTAGATGATAAAGATCAAGCTAAAAATTACAACAATGGCTGTTGTCTAATATTTAGGCTTTGTCCGACAGACTATCATCGTTTTCATTTTCCTGATAGCGGGGAAATTGGCGATGTAAATAAAATCAAAGGTGAATATTTTTCAGTTAATCCTATTATTTTATCAAATGTTCCAAAAGTTTATTGTAGAAATAAACGACATATAGCTACCCTTAAATCAGATAATTTTGGAAATATAAGCATCATAGAAGTCGGAGCAACTTGTGTAGGTACTATTATACAGACATATAAACCTCATACAAAAATTAATAGAGGTGATGAAAAAGGATATTTTAAATTTGGTGGTTCTACAGTAATTTTATTACTAAAAGAAAATACAGTTAAAATAGATGATGACATAATAAAAAATTCCCTAGAAGGTATAGAGACACAAGTTTATATGGGTGAAAAAATAGGTAGAAAATACGATACGCTTTAAGTAAGGTACTATTAACAACAAAACGAGGCTGACTCAAAACAACATTTTTGAGTAGCCTCGTTTTTAAACAATACTATATCCTATCTAACATCCCTTGAAGCTTTTGAGCTTGCATACCGCTTTCCTCTGCAAAACTCTTGAACGTATTTGCTATTTCCTCATCTTTTATCTCCTTTGAAAACTGTTCATAATCTCTAACCATTTCTTGTGCATCAAGAAGCTTTTTGATTACAATATCTCTTTGCGTTAACTGCATAATATACCTCCCTGCTAAATTTTTTAAGCAAGAACAGTTATGCCTTAGAGAGCTTTATTTCCTCTTAATCATGTGCTTTTGCGGCTGTATTGTTATATTAGTGATTATTGTACCATCTCTTTGTGTTAAGATAGTTTCAACAGCTTTAGCAACACAATCAGGTGTTATGTAACTCTCCTCGTCATCTCCTTCTCTAAAATTACTATTATCGTAAAAATTAGTTTTAGTCATATCTGGCTGAATAGTAACAACTTTTACTCCATATTTTCTAACTTCTTCGTATAAACTAATAGAGAAATGACTTATTCCTGCTTTTGTAGCTGCATAAGCACAACCAAATCTACTAGGTTTAGTTGCTGTTATAGATGATATATTTATTATATATCCTTGCGATTTTTTTATACTTCTAAGTAAAAGATGAGTTATAACTAAAGGTGCTTGAAAATTCGTAGCAACCATCTTAGAAAGCTTAGCAGGGTTTATTTCCTCATGCATACCAAAATAACCTATACCGGCATTATTAACAAGTATATATATATCCTCTTCTTTTCTAATTCTTTTTATTTCTTTTGTCAAATTTGGTGTATCAGTTATATCACAACATACTTTTATAAAATTACTATTTTCATAGTCAATCTTACTAAAATCTCTTGCTATACCATATACTTTATATCCTAAATCTATTAATTTAACAGCTATTGAAAGTCCTATTCCTGATGATGCACCTGTCACTATTGCTGTATTCATTTTACCACTCCTTAACATATACCCTATTCTCATCAATATATATCCTTACATTATTATATACAAGTTCCAAGAGTTTTTTTGTATGTTCTGGTGAATATGTACATATACCTTTGCTACAATCGTAAGGGTATGAAAATATCTCACTATTATCTTTTAGTTTTCTAAATCTTTTAAGAAATTCTTTAGAAATTCTAAACAAGCCTATTTCTATATCATACACTAATTCACTATTTATAGAACTAAAAACTTCATCTATCATCTTTGTGTATTTCATGTCCCAATTTTTAACATAAATCAAAGGATCAAAACATAATCTAACCTTCCATCCTCTCTTGATTGCAGTATCTATTGCTTTAAGTCTTGTCTTTAGTGATGGAGTCCTTAGTTCATAGCTTTCTATTATTGATTGAGGAGAGAGCGTCCATGCTAGTATTACATTACTCAAAGCATCAACTTTTTGAATAGAACTTATATTAGCACTCTTTGTCCTGACTTCTAACTCTAGATTACTATTTGCTTTGGCAAACTCCATCCATTTCTTAAAATAACCTGTTATGCCATCAAGGGCTAACAAATCAGTTTCATAAGATATGCATAAATATATTGATTTTTCTTGTAGAAGCTGTGTTATTTCCTTGAAAACATCTTCAATATTAACAAAAATAACTATATTTGAAGAAGTATACATTCCTTGTAGATAGCAATATTCACAATCATATATACAATTCATAATAGTTGATGTATAGTAAAAATTTTTTCTTCCAAAGCTTTCACACATATTTGAGCCATTATATAAAAATTTATCTTTCTTTACAGCTAAAATCAATTTAGGACTTTTTTTCTGAATAGAGTAACTTTGATGACTTCTATTAAATACATCCTTATAATGTTTAATGTTTATTACATCAGATTCCCTAAATCTTTTTAAAATATCTTTAGTTAAATCATAATTATAAGCCTCTTCTTCAATGTATATATGTGAAAATTTAGAACTCCATAAGTCTATCTTTAAGTTTCGCAAAATTAATCTTCCCTTCATTCTTATTATTACAAATCACCTGCGAATATTCTCTTAACAAATCTAAATTACTATGATACAGCTTATAATTTTTGCTTAATTGTAATAATAAGTTTTTCATATATTCTGTCAACTTTAAATTGTCATTAATTTTCTCTATGTAATATTCATCCTCGTCAGATAACACACCATCATTCTCTAATGTAACTTCATGAATAGTTTTTATCCAATTATTAATAACATCAACCTTTTTACTTATCAAAAGCTCAATGTCCTTTGTATTTAAATCTAAATCAGCTAATTTATCAGAAACAATCTTTAAAATTATAATCTGATGTGTATGCATAAATAAAGATGCAGCTTTATAAGCTCCTACACCTTCCATATCTACAATATCTCCTTTTGTGATGCCTAAATAGTCTTTTGTTACAACCTTCGAAAATGTCTCAAGTGTCCCTTCTAAAAAATCATGTTTAAACATCATATCAGGAAAATATGTGTTTTGATTGTCATTATCAATTATTTTGTTACATAAAACTATATCTCCACTATCCAAAGCTTCATTAGCACAACCGCATACCCCTATGTTTACAAATATGTCATACTCATTTATTTCATATCTTGATAACAAAAATGTAGTAGCAATAGCCGCTGAAAGCTTTCCAACTCCACTAACTACGCAGGTCACTTCTTCATTTCTAAATATTTGAAATCTATTAACACTAAGATCTCTTTTTAAGTTCAACTTATCTATAAATGGTTTTAATTCATAGTACATTGCAGCAGTAATATATATCATAAATTCCTCCTAGTTACCTTCCTTTTTTTCATTATTATAACAACGGACGTAATTACGTAGTAATTGTAACACATCGTTTCAACGAGGCGCAAGTTATGCACACCGCCTATTAAATCTAATCGGTACCCGCCACCTATAGAGGTGTGGGACATCTTGCGCCTTGTTATATTATATCATAAAAAAATGTTTAAAATCGTATTGCATCTGTACTATTAGCAATATTATAAAAAGCCCACAATAGTAGGCTTAAATGTCTCTTCTGTAATATAAACACTGAGATAAAAGCATTGATACAATATATAATGCTAAAAATACTCCTGAAAATAACAACAGACCTTGCTCATATTTTAAACTAGTTACCCATTTAAAAACAACATTATCCGTAATACCTCCACTTAGCTTTGACAAAGCTGCTGGTAATAGTACAATTATCATAAATATTAATGAGTTAGCCATTCTTAACTTGTTACCTCCAAATTTAAAGTAAAACGGATAGTAAAAAGAATAGAAAAACAATATACTAATTAAAGCACCAATTATATTCCATATGTTTGCAGGCTTTCCATTCAAAATATTTAAAACCAAATAACTATCTAAAGCTTTTATTGCATTAGTAAATATTATTGTTGATATACCAAACAAAATTATATATAATATCAAACTTAAATATTTAGCTCTTACTATATCCTTTTTATTTATAGGTAAACTAACAAAATATACTTCAGAATCATTTTTGTCATCATAGGAATTAATATAAAATGATGTTACATATACCATCATAAATATACACATAGGAAATAAAAAATATGCTACATCATTTTGAAACATACCTATTATTGACATAAATAATGAATATAATATTATATAAATATTTGATTTTCTTAATAAATATAAATCTTTTACTACTAACTTTAACATCTACACCAACCCTTTTTTATTTTATAGGTCTTTATAATTATATAATTTATATGAAATTTTATAGGATAAAATATATATTATAAATACAATCAAAGCTGTTATTCCATAAATTTGGATACTATTATTACTAACAAATTCAGAAATTTTGCATTGTAATCCAACACTTAAATTTATTATCGTAAAAAATAGCATATATATAATAATCCAAATAATTTTAGCTTTTCTGTATCCCATTTTGAAAAATATAGGATATAATATACAATTCAAAATTATAGTAAGAACACAAACTAACAATAATGAAACTAAATCTATTTTATAAATATCATTAATCATCAATCCTGTTAAATTTGCAACAGTTGTCAATAGCAATGTAAACATTAATGCTAATACAGTAAAAAATAAAATACCCACATATTTTGCTTTTACAATATCTGTTCTAGTTACAGGCAGAGAATTTATTATAAGATCAGTATTACTTTTTTCTTCATATGCAAACGAAGTTGATGTAAATACAGATGCAATAATGAATGATATAACTGCTATATTTTGGCTATTGTCATTAGAATCTATAAATATGTATCCCATAAATATAAATAAGAAAGCAATTATTCCTATATTCAATTTAGTAAATGTAACTCTTAAATCTTTCTTTAATAAATTAATCATAAATATTACCCCCTAACTGTATAAACCATTATATCCTCTAAAGTCGCTTTTTCCAATATTACATCATCTTTATGTAACCTTTGTACTTTTGCCACATCATCTGTTAATGCTTCAAATCCAAATGAATTCTTCCTAAATCCTATGAAATTCTTTTTAGTTTCATCATTTAAAATTTCTAACCCACCTTTTACCACAGCGTATTTATCTAATAAATCATCTTTAGCTTTAGAAAATACAATTTCTCCATTATTAATAAAAGTTATGTAATCTGCTATTTTATCTAAATCAGTAGTGATATGTGTAGAAAAGAATATACCCTTGTTTTCATCTTGTATCAAATTATATAATATGTCTAATATTTCACTTCTAAAAACTGGATCTAATCCTGATGTCGGTTCATCCATAATTATTAATTCAGCATTATGTGATAAAGCAATAGCTAGTGAAAATTTCATCTTCATACCCTTTGAAAGTTGTTTTATTTTTTTCTTAGGATTTAAATCGAATTCTTTAATATATTTTTGAAAAATTTTCTCATCCCATCTATCATAAAATGGAGCAATTATTTTTTTCATTTGATTTACAGATAATTCTTCATAATAATGATTTTCATCATAAACAAACCCTATCCTATTCTTCACTTCTCTCTCATACTTGATATTATCAAGTCCAAATATCTTCACCTGTCCGCTATTTCTTCTAACTAGATTCATAATAAGCTTTATAGTTGTACTTTTCCCAGCACCATTTGGACCAATAAAACCCATTATATAGCCTTTTTCTAATGAAAAATTAATATTTTTCAATGTAAACTTATCATATTCTTTTGTTAAATTTTTAACTTCTAATATATTATTGTTCATACTAATTACCTCCAACTTCTTTAATCTTCTTCATATAGAACACTTAACATTTCCAGTAATTCTTCTAAGCTAAGACCTAACATTTTGCCTTCATTTACAACCTCAACCAGCTTATCCTCTATTACTTTCATCTTTTTTTCTTTCAATAGTTCTTTATTTTGAGCAGCAACAAATGATCCTTTTCCTCTAACTGTTTCTATAAAACCTTCTCTTTCTAATATTTCGTATGCTCTTTTTGTAGTAATAACACTTATTTGCAACTCTTTTGCAAGATTTCTTATAGATGGTAACCCATCTCCTTCTTCTAAATCATTTTTTAATATAAGCCCTTTAATCTGATCAACTATCTGCTCATATATTGGTTGATTAGAAGAATTTGAAATAATTATTTTCATTTACTTACCCCATTTCATGAAATATCAATATCTAGAATTTTGATGGTAATCATCTCGAGTGTATATACAGTATATATTGTGTATATATTATATATACAGTATATACATTAATATTTTGTTTGTCAATATTTTTTTATTGTTAAATCTTACTCTATTTAAGAATAAGGACTAAAAAAATAAAAGCAGGATTGCAATAACACCTGCTTTTATAAAACAAATTATTTTTTAAATTAAGTATTGTCCATTTAACTTTATTTAATTTTAATTACCAAAAATTATTTTTGCAAGTTTTCTTCCCGTAGGTGTATCTGCTAACCCTCCCATAGCAGTTTCCCTTAATGTAGCAGGTAAAGTTTTCCCAACTATATACATAGCTTCTACTACCTCATCAAAAGGAATCACACTTTTAATGCCAGCTAATGCCATATCTGCTGATATTAAAGCATTTGCAGTACCTATAGCATTTCTCTTAACACAAGGACATTCTACCAATCCTGCTATAGGATCACAAACTAATCCTAAAATATTCTTAATAGTCATAGCTGCACCATGTAATGCCTCTTCTGGAGTTCCTTGCAATAACTCTACTACAGCTGCAGCAGCCATAGCAGATGCAGCTCCTGTTTCTGCTTGGCATCCTCCTTCAGCTCCTGATACTGTAGCATTTTTAGCTATTATTAAACCTACAGCTGAAGCTGTAAGTAACCCTTTTACTAATTCATCTTCACTAAAATTGAAATCTTCACCAACACTAATAAGAACTCCTGGTAAAATTCCACATGATCCTGCTGTGGGTGCTGCAACAACCTGTCCCATTGAAGCATTTACTTCTACAACTGCCATAGCACTTGCAACTGCTTTTACCATTTTAGTTCCTGAAACAGTTTTATTTTTTTTGTACCTATTATTTAATAGCTTTGCATCACCACCAACTAATCCACTTATAGATTTTGTATCTTCATTAAGACCTTTTATAACCGCATTTTTCATAACTATTAAATTTTCTTTCATCATCTCTAGTATTTCATCTGAATTTTTACCAGAATTTTCAGATTCTCTTGCTAGCATAATTTCCCAAATCGCTTTATTATGTACGTTGCATAGTTTAACTAATTCGTTTCCGCAATTAAAATTAAATGTCATAGTTCTACTCCTTTATCTTATATAGATTCAATAATATATACATCCCGAACTTCTTCTGCTTCACTTTTTATATTTCTTGTTAAATCATCTTTAAGTTCATTGTCTAATTCAATAACCATAAAAGCATCCTGTCCCTTATCTTGTCTATATACACTCATAAAAGCTATATTCATATGATAATCAGAAAAGATTTTAGCAACTTTTGCTATAACACCAGGATAATCTTTATGTCTTGTTATAACTGTAGGATACTTCCCTGTAAATTCTAATCTCATGCCATTAATTTCAGTTATTATAATATTTCCTCCACCTATTGAAGTACCCATAATTTCTACTTGTTCTTCATTTGACTTTTCTATAATAAATTTAACCGTATTTGGATGAACATCTCCTAGATTAGTTTCAACAAACTCATATTTAATACCCTGTTTTTTTGCAATTTCAAAAGATTTTTTTAGTTCTTCATCACTCTCTATCATACCCATTATACCTGCTAATAGAGCTCTATCAGTACCATGTCCTTTATAAGTTTTGCTAAATGAACCGTGTAACAAGAACTTTACTCTCCTTATATCCTCCTTGACAATCTTTCTTGCAACTCTACCTAGCCTATTAGCTCCAGCAGTATGTGAACTTGATGGTCCTACCATTTTAGGTCCTATAATATCAAAAGCACTATAATTTTTCATATCTACCTCCACAATTACTAAATATAATCTTAAAATAATAATATATTAATTACCAAAAAGTGCATAAACTAATGTTCAATATAGCAATTAGCAGGATCATAAAATTCCTTTGTATACTTATAAACTTTTGGACTAAGATACATAATTGCTATTAAATTAGGTATAATTAATACACCTAATATACAATCCATAACACTCCAAACTAATCTCAAACTACTGATTGACCCAATAATAGTGAAGCTTAAAAAAATATACTTGTATATTGCAGCCTTTTTTGTACCAATAATATAGGCTAAACCTATATCACCAAAATACCATTGTGTTGGTATAGTAGAATATGCAAAAAATATCATACTTATCCCTACAAGATATCTTAATATCGGATGCACTTGTCCAAAAGCAAGACTAACTAACGCAGCAGGGGATTCGTTCAAATCAAGAACCCCTGAAGAAAGCAAAACAAATGAAGTAATACTACAAAGTATTACAGTATCCATTAAGACCTCAGTTATCCCAAATAAAGCTTGTCTCGCAGGGTGGTCTGTAATTGCTGTTGCATGAACAACAGGTGCCGCTCCCTCTCCAGCTTCATTAGAATATAGCCCACGAGCTACTCCAAATTTCATGGCTTCTCGTATTGTATAACCAACAGTACCAGAAATACCTGCCTTTAAAGAAAATGCACTTGTGAAAATAAGTTTTATAACACTTGGCATTTTATCTATATTAAAAGCTATAACTACTAAACCTCCTACAATATAAAAACATGCCATAATAGGTACAAAAATCTCAGCAAACCTACCAAGTCTCTTGATTCCACCAACAATTACAAGACCAATTACAATTACAAGGCTAATACCAGTAACAATAGGTGAAATACCAAACATGTTTTCAACAATACCAGCAACAGCGTTAGACTGAATTAAATTTCCACCAGTACACTGAATTACTAGTAGTACACTAAAAACACTAGCAAGCCATGGAAGCTTCAATCCCTTTGATATATAATATATAGGTCCTCCTACAAAATTCCCATTATCATCTTTTTCTCTATATATAATACCAATAATAATCTCAGCATATTTAGTAGCCATACCCAGAATCCCAGCAATCCACATCCAAAATATTGCACCTGGACCGCCACCAATTATAGCTGTAGTAACACCTACAATATTCCCATTCCCTACGCAACCTGCTAAACCAGTACACATAGCTTGAAATGGAGTAATAGTTCCTTCTCCCTTTAACTTATTCTCCTTTTTGTAAGGTTTTATGAGAGTTTCATAAAGAGCAAATGGCAGTTTTCTAATCTGAATAACTTTTGTTAATATCGTAAAATAAAGTCCTATTCCTAAAAATATAACTATAAACCAATTACCCCAAATAAACATTGATAAGTTTTTGAAAAAGCTTTCTAGTACTAGCATCCATCCCTCTCCCTTCTATTATTAACCATAACTATTTCAACAATTATATCAATAACGTTTTCCATGTTAATTAACTAAAAAGTTTTAGCTAAGCCCCTCTCCATTTAATATTAGGTGGTACTAATATAGTAACATAAATTATGTGTATTTTAAAGTATTTTTGTTTTATTATTTGTTTTTTTGTTGATTTGGTTGATTTTAATCAATTTCTTCATAATATAAAACGCTATTCATACACTAAATTTAGTATATAAATAGCGTTAATCGTCTTATTATTAAATTAATGAATAAGTAAAATTTGAACTATTTATTGATAATCTCTATTCCATTTTGATTATATTTTTGCAAAATATTCTTCTTAAGAGTAGAGTCAGTTATAATCATATTAATCTTATTCAAATCTTCAACTTTTAACAAAGATCTAGTATCAATCTTACTACTATCTGCTAATACTATAACTTGCTGAGAAATATTTATCATTTGTTTTTGTATTTGAAGTTCATCTATATCATAATCTGTTATACCAGCATAAAGAGACACTCCACTTACACTAATAAATGCTGTATCTACATTAAATTCACTAATATTATTTTTTGCTAAACCACCAACTAAGGAAAATTCTTCTTTCCTAAAAATACCGCCTGTGAGAATTATAGTATATTTATCCATATCCGCTAATTCGCTGGCAATCAATAATGAATTGGTTATTACAGTTAATTTTTTACATTTTAACTTTAATACTTTTGCTATTTCTAAATTCGTTGTGCTTGCATTCATAGCAATAGATTGGCCTTCGCTAATAAAGCGTACTGCAATATCAGCAATTTCCTTCTTCTCTTCTATATTCTCTTTTTCTCGTGTCTGTCTTGCAAGTTGTTTCATGCTAACTTTTTCAAGAACAGCTCCTCCATAGACTTTTTTTAGATATCCTTCCTTCTCTAAATAATCTAAATCTCTTCGAATAGTCTCTATGGATACATTGAATAATTTTGTAAGCATTGAAACTTTGACAGATCCATCTTCTTCAATAATATTTAGAATTTTCTCATATCTCTCTTGTGCTAGCAAAGCTAGACCTCCTTTTAAAACACAAATCTTTAAATAAATATATTATTCTGTACTCTAGTGTATTATAGCCTATTTGCCAAATAATTTCAACAGTAGCCATCAATAACTTATGATAATGATATTTAAATTTAATGAATTATAAAAATTAACCACTAGTCTATTAAATTTTTTAATAATATTAATTATTACATTACAGTATATTTTTACCTTCAGCATTTGAAAGATCAAAACCCATAATTTTTGCTAGTATTGGTGCATAATTAATTAATTCTGTTTCACCAATATCATTATTCTTCTTTATATTTAAACCTTCTATCAAAAATATAGCTCTCATTTCTTGGAAAGTTTTTGAATAACCATGCTGTGCAATATTACTTAATTCATCAGTTAAATAATCTCCAAGAATGTCTTCTCTTAATTCGTATCCACCTTTTGAAACAATAACATAGTCTGCATCAGCAAATCCTTTTTCTTTTCTGATACACTCATCTCTCGTTAAAACTTCTAACACACCACTAGATGGATTTTCCTTAAGCTTATTAATTATAGATTCAACTTTGCATCTTATTTCTTTATTGTTAGGATCTTTTAACTTTATTTGACCTACACCACCTGAACGTTGCATAAACACATCCCACTCTTTTAATTTTCCATTTTCATCAGTTTTGATTAATCCTGCTTTGTTAAATTCTGTATTTGGTCTAATGCTTGCAATATTATCCATCATACCATGGTCTGAAACAACACATACAACTATATTATCATTTGTAATTTCATGAGCTTTTTTCACTAATTCTCCAACGTGTTTGTCTATTTCTTCCAAAGCGGTTTTTGATATATCAGATATACTACCATTATTGTGTGCTATATCATCATAAGATGCAAAATATACTGTCATAAAGAAAGGCTTTTGAGAAATTTGCGGTCTTATCTTTTTTTCTAACATCCATAATGCAGCTTTAGCTCTATCTGCATCCCCAGTTATATCCCATTTATATCCAGAATAATGACCAATTTCATTTTCCATTTCATAAACAATTCCCTGTGGTCTGCTAAAACCATTAATAAATTTAGAATCAAATGGTGTAGAAGTTAACCAAACTTGAGGAATGTCATAATCAATTTTAGCACCTATTGATGTAGACCAACCAACATTTGCTGTAAGATATCCATGTTCATGAGCAACATCCCATAAAGTTGGAATTTCTTTTTCATTTGCATACCAATACCATGCACCATTAAGCTTTCCTTCTGGATCAAAATATGTATTATTATAAACACCATGTGTTGCTGGATTTGTCCCTGTAATCATAGAAAAATGGCTAGGATATGTAAATGTAGGAAATACTCCTTTTACACCCTTAGAAGCATAAGTACCATTTCTCACAAAATATTTATGAAGATTTGGTAATTTGAGTCCAAGTTTATCAGATTCCATAATAAAATCAGGTCTACAAGCATCTATTGATATATACAATACGTTTGTTTTATTGTCTTGCTTTATCATAATTATTCAGCCCCTTTATATTATTACTACAATATGTAATCATAATTTTTCAAACATTTAATACTAAATTTCTACAAAGAAAATTTCTATGATCTTTTTAATAAAAAGATCATAGAATGTATTTCTTTAATATACTTAAATATTTACATTTATCTAATTTATACTCTTATTTTTTTTATTTATCATAGCACTTGATTTATTATTATTCTTATTTACTGTTCTAACAAGTAAAGAACTAATAATAATACCTAATACTGAAAAACCTATCATTGTCATAAATACCTTATTATATCCTGACATCCCAGGATTTTTATCTAAAATGCTTCCATATACTGTGTACATAAACATATAAGGAGCATAACCAATAAATGATGCTATTGACATAGCTGCACCACTTATTTCTCTTGGAACTTGTACTTCCTCAACAGGAGCAAAGAACACTGCTCTCATGGCAAAAATTATAGCTCCAAATCCTAAAGTAACAGTCATTCCAGAATAAATATTCATTGATTTATGTGGTAAGAAAAGAATTACTGTCATAGCAATTGCTGCTACTGCAAAAGCAACTCTTAAAAATTTGGATGCAGATTTAAATTTCTTATCTGCTAGAAAACCACCTACAGGTCCACCTATCATTTTAAGTCCATATTGATTTATAATTCCATACGCACCTACCAAAGTTACAGGCAATCCATAAATGTCTTTAAGAAACGGTATGAAATATGTTAATCCTATATATACAGCATATACTGAAAATATATTCATAGAAACTATCCAAATTTCAGGCATTTTAAGTGCTTTTATAACACCACTTAAAACTATTTTGTCTTTATTAACTTTTTTATTACCTTCTTCAATTCCTGGAATTTTATCATCTTCTAATAAGAAATAAGAAATAATACCAATTACAATTGGAGCAATTGAGTAAAGATATATCGCCCCTCTTAATCCAGCTGCACCTTTACCTAATAATGCAAATAATCCTAGAGCACTAAAGGCAACTATTGTATCTATTACCCCTCTACCTGCTTCTAGAAAACCAAACATTCTGCCTTGTTCATCTTTATTCCCTAATAATCTAACAGCTTTTAGTAAAACAGGCCAATAGATTACAGTATCAAAAACAGCTAACAATGCAAATGTTACTAAAAGGCCATTATAATTTGGAAATGTTGATAAATACAAACCTACACATCCAACTCCTATTAAACCAACAGGAAGCAATATTTTCTTTGAAAACCGATCGGATAGATACATTGATATGAAATAACCAAAAGTACCTATTGTACCATATAATCCCATTGCGACACCTATTTGTGTGTGACTTAATCCAAATTGTTCTTGCATCGGAATATAAAAAGCATCTTTAATACTAGCAAGCTTATATATTGTTCCCCCTCCAAGGATCAACACAAAAAGAGTAAACCATTTTTTTAAATTACTTTTATTCATTCAATTTTCCTCCATATCTAGTTATTTTTTAGTTAATTACAAAATCTATATTCCTCATAAAAACTGCACTAAAATTTATTATAATAGCTTATTCCCCCCATTTTGTGGTATATATGCAGTACCAAGTTTCTTAAACTTTAAACCTTCTTTATAAGCTTTTTTGGTTTCATCCATTTTTCATATAAATACTATCTAGATGATTTTGGCTTTGATGCAAATAATAATTTATACTTATTTAAACAAAAACACATTATACCTATCATCAACTAAAACCTAGAAATTCATCAATCTCTCAAAACACAATTTTAATAAACTAATTATACCTCTTTACCCTTTTTACAATTCTTTACCTATGATTTATGATAGTATCACCTGTAAAATAGGTCGTTTAAATAGAATCAAATACATCTACCCCAACTTTAAAAAACTGTAAAATTACCTACATTCTAGAAGTTGTGACATCAAAAGTTATCACATTTTATGAATTTTCATTTTTCATCTACCTATAATCATGAAACGTTTTCATTTTTTGAATTTTTCCTATTCCATCGATGAAATATTACCTTAATTTAAGATTACCATCAAATTTGTGCATTGTCAACTGTTTTTATGATGTTTTGTGTTTTTATGTTGTTTTTTGTTGTGTTGCTTCTAGTAAATAAAATATTTACTAATGTAAACATTTTTTATTATAAGTACGTGGTCTAAATCCATCGTCTTTAATGAGTTACAAAATATAGATATGAAGTATATTAGTAAAACCAATATCCATAAGACCAAGAGACTTAGTAACACAAGTATGAGAAGCAAGGAAGATAATAAAAGGAAGTGTAGGAAAAGAACATGTTCATATGTTAATATCATTTCCTCCAAGTATCACCGAGTAAAATGGAGCAGTATTTGAAAAGATCTAGATTACTGCAAGAGCAATATCCAGAGTTAAGAAAAAGATATTGAGGGCATTTATAGTAGTTTATTGTATTTATTTTGTGTCTATATAAGTGGATTTGAAAAAACATTAGTATTATAAAACTTTCAATCATAAATAATTGAAAGACAAGTTAACTAACACCTGCTACAGCTCTGTTTTTGCTACTGTATATCCACACCATCGTTAATTTAACGAGCTTTATAGTAACCATTGATTAATTCAAATTTTCCGACACGTGCTCTAGACACATTATTTGGTCCAATAGATTACTATAATCAGTTTCCTACACAGAGTTTTTTCCTACCCAAAAAGTTCTTTGACTTTTTTAGCTCGCTATTTAAGTTATTTCTTATTATATAAAAAAGATGGGAAACCCCACCTAGTCTATTATTAATCCCATACATACTGAACTATAAAATTCACCATTTGTAAGAAAATCTCTTTTCAATATTCCTTCTTGTTCAAACCCTAAATCTTGATACAATTTTATTGCTCTATGATTGTCTTCTCTAGTTCTTAAATTTATCTTTCTTATTCCATTGTTTTTAGCCCAATCGATCAAACAGCTTAATATATTCTTACCTATAGACATCCCCCAGTATTCTTTTAAAACACTAATACCAAATTCACCAACATGCTTAGTTCTTGGTCTGCCTCCTGCTGCAAAATTCAAATTAGCAACTATTCTGCCATCAATTTCTCCGATTATAAATATTCTATTATCGCTATCTCTACAACTTTGAATTATTTCTTTTTCTCTTTCAACAGGCATATTGAATTCACCAACACCAAATGTTAAAAAATCCGATTCTCCTGCAATTGTATTGAGATATTTAAGCATTGCTTCAGCATCTGAAACTTCAGCTTTTCTGATATGTAGTACCTCACCATTCTTAAGCCTTATATCCTTCAAATTATCTCCCCCTAACAATTTGTATTTATGTGCTATTTTATTTAATAAAAATATAAAAGTCAAGAATAAAAAACTAAACTATATGTATTCTTCATGAATTTTGTTTATCAGTCTAAAGAAGCATCTGTTAACAAAGGCTCGTACATCATTAATGCATGATTTTCTGTAATGAATTCATCATCTATAACATTTCCATTAAAATCAAAAACTTTTCTATATATAGCATTATGTCTTACATATCCACCCCATACTTCATGAGTTATTTTATGTTCTTTTTCATAAACCTCATATTTGTAGATTGGTTCGTGTGTGCTTACCCATTGACCTTTAAGAAATTCATCAGTTACTTCTAAATACAATTGAAACGGAACTTGAGTATCATTGTATATTTGTAAATCTCGATAATTGTAAACACATGTAGCACCTGAACCAAATGGTTGAGTTCTATTACTATCTGGAAAAACATCATAACTATGTCTATACCTTTCAACAACTTTCAACGGAGTATGTAAAGTCATATAATAAATTAAATTAGATAATTGACATAAACCTCCTCCTATGCCAGTTATATATTTACCATGATTTAAGAACATACCATCAACGTACCCTTTTCCTTTAGTTGGTTTACCTATAAGCTGCCAATAAGAGAACGTTTCCCCAGGAAATATTACTATTTTATTTAAGCACTTTACCGCTATCTTTAAATTTATAATTTTGTTTTCTTGTAACCACATGTCAACATCTTTGAGCTTTCTATATAGTGGAGTTTGATGATTATAATACTTGTATTTTAACAATTCATTAGATTTAGTCTTAGCGTATTTTTTACTATCAAATTTCCATTCAAAATATCTTTTATATGTATAATAATTTTTACCTAAAAAAATTCTTAACCTGCTTCTTTTAATAGGCTTAAGATTTTCTTTCAATTTTTACACCTCACTTGTTTGATATTATATATATTTTATCACATTTACATACAATTTGTATTTAATATTCAATATATTGCTATTCAAGTTAATATATTTTATTTTTCATATTAACATACCGTAGTAACAGTTTAATATGATTTATATAGAAATTGTACTGCCATTTGAGCAAATATTAATAAAATATACCCATACAATTTAAATTTATACATACATTTTTCCAAAATCGTATTGATTTATCGGTGTGAATATGTAATAATGTATGTAGTTAGTTGGGGTACAATACATATTGTATCTATATAATTTAAAAATAGGGGGAATTTATGATGGATAATAGATATAAATTGAATAAAAATCTTGCTCAAATGTTAAAGGGTGGAGTGATTATGGATGTAACCACACCTGAAGAAGCAAAAATTGCTGAAGAAGCGGGTGCTTGTGCTGTTATGGCTCTTGAAAGAGTTCCAGCTGATATAAGAAAAGATGGTGGAGTTGCAAGAGCTTCAGATCCTCAAATGATTAAAGGTATTCAAAATGCTGTTTCTATTCCAGTTATGGCGAAAGTAAGAATCGGGCATTTCGTTGAAGCTCAAATTTTAGAAGCACTTAAAGTTGATTATATTGATGAAAGTGAAGTATTAACACCTGCTGACCCAATGCTGCATATTGACAAAAAAGATTTTAAAGTCCCTTTTGTTTGTGGAGCCAAAAATCTAGGTGAAGCTTTAAGAAGAATTGGAGAAGGTGCTTCAATGATCAGAACAAAAGGTGAGCCTGGAACAGGTGATGTTATCGAAGCTGTTAAACATATGAGAATGATGAATTCTGAAATTAGAAGAATTCAAGGTTTATCAAAGGAAGAATTAATGAATGCTGCAAAAGAATTACAAGCACCTATTCATTTGGTTGAATATGTACATGAGCATGGAAAGCTTCCTGTTGTAAACTTTGCTGCTGGTGGAGTTGCTACCCCTGCGGATGCTGCGATGATGATGCAGCTTGGTTGCGATGGAGTATTCGTTGGTTCTGGAATCTTCAAATCTGGAGATCCAAGAAAAAGAGCTGCTGCTATAGTTAAAGCTGTTACGCATTATAATGATCCAAAGATATTAGCAGAGATATCAGAAAACCTTGGAGAAGCAATGGTAGGGATAAATGTATACTCAATAGATAAAGAAGAAAGAATGGCTAACAGAGGATACTAAGATGAAAAATATTGGTGTTTTAGCACTTCAGGGTGCATTTAAGGAACATATAGATATAATTAAATCGTTAGGCCATAACGGAATTGAGATAAGAAAAGCTAAACAAATTGATCATCTGGATGGAATTATTTTACCTGGTGGTGAAAGTACAGCAATAGAAAAATTACTAAAGGACTTTGGAATAAAGGAAATCTTGAAAGATAAAATTGAAAATGGTTTACCTGTATGGGGAACCTGTGCTGGAATGATTCTTCTTGCTAAAAAACTATATGGTGATGAAGAGGCTCACCTGCAAGTTATGGATATAAAAGTAAGACGAAATGCATATGGTACTCAACTAGATAGTTTTGTCACAAAAGAAGTAATTGAAGGAGTATCCAAAAAGGAAATTCCTATGGTGTTTATTAGAGCTCCATACGTTGTTGACTTGGATGAAAAGGTGGAAATACTTCATAAGGTAAATGGCAACATTGTAGCTGTACGCCAGAAGAATATGATTGCTACTTCTTTTCATCCAGAGCTAACAGATGATACTACTTTTCACGAATACTTTATAAATATGATAAAGTAAATAAAGGAATAACATAAATTAGTTTGAATGAAAAATGTGTCATAGGAGTCATAGGGACGTTTTGTTTGCCATCATCCTTTTATTCTGGTAATATAATTTAATCTGTGCTTTTGTGAAAAAAACGTTCTATTCTGGCAATAATCCAAATATAACCAGAAGGGAGCGTTTTTTATGAGTACAGTGCCAAAAGAAGTATTAAGAAATATGATTACACAAAGAAATTTGAAAACAGCAGGAGATCTCCATAGTTACCTAACCAAATATAAGTCTATCTACACGCCTTTTCATTGATTCTATAACTGATTTGGGACATGAGAAATCCATATCTGCTACCCAAAATGGTAGTGTATCCTGATTGAACTAAACCATATTATTTTTATTCTTACTATTTTATTTTTTGCCAGGTGTCAATCAAAAAATCCCTTTTACACTGTTTTGATACTAGTAGCTATCTTTTGTTATTAAGTGTTTTTTGAAATCATACTTAACTTTTAAAAACTGCTCCATATCATTTAAAAACTGAAAAAGCATTGCTCTATTTTCAAATTCTTCTCGTGATGAAGGAAGAGACATTTTTCTAAATTCCTCTCTTAATAGCTGTAAATCATAAATTAATTGCATGGCTGTATTATCTTCATATAATGAATCAGCAACCTTTTCTGTAAACTCAGCTATCATAATAGTCTGCTCATAAGTTATTGAAAAATGTTGAAAATGTTCTTTCATTCGCTTCATAGTTTCATACTGCTTTATTCTCATCTCCATATACTGTACGTAATAACTATCATCTAGAAGAAAATAATTATTTAAATTAATATAAGCACGCTTTCGCGCCTTATACAACCTAGTTTCAAGGCTATTAAACAAACCATCTTGTTGCAATGAAACTTGATCTTTCTTCAATGCCACCGCCATACAAATTAAAATCTCCTTCATCTTTTCTTCAATGTAAATTTGATCTTGTTTAATATCTCCTTCTATACTCGGCATGTGGATATTTAACAACAAAGCCACACCCACACCAATTAACATAAGTATTAGTTCATTTCTAAGCCAAAATATATCAACAGATTTTTGGGATAGTAGATGTGTTACAAGCACAGAGTTTACAACGATTCCTTCTCTTAAATTAAATTTTACTGCTGAGGGGATAAAAATCAATAAAAAGATACCAAAGATTATCTCAGTATATCCAAAGATTTTAAAAAGAATAGAAGAAATAAGTAAAGCTAAAATACAAGCACCTATTCGCTGAAGTGCTATTTTAACAGAATGCTTTTTAGTATTTTGAATACTTAAAATAGTAATAATGCCTGCAGATACAGCATATCCTACTCCTAACTGTTTTGCAACAATGATTGCAACTGAAGCACCAAGCCCTGTTTTTAATGTTCTATAACCAACAAATTTCATACATTTTTTCTCATTTTTCTTTTGAAATCTTTTAAAATAATATTAACAATATTTCTCATTAAGTAACACTCCTCTTCAGTATATAACTTATTCATGCATATTTAACACAATTGCTCCTGATTAACCAAATTATTAACCCATTTTTTAGATATAACTCTTGGTATACTAATTATTATTTTTACAACTGTTTCTAAATTTACTGTAATGCTTTTTTAAAAAAATATCAATTTATTCTCCTAAGATAAAATAACTGTTTAATCTCAGCTATTGGCTTGCACTATTGCTAATTTAACATGCATATAAAAATATATCTTTCCTAAATTTCAAAGATAAATTTATATATCGTATATTATATATGATTTTATTCAAATTTCAATCTTTTTCCTATAATAATTTTTTACTTTATGAATATTATGAAAAATCAATGTTTACTAAAGTAAAAATAGTAGCTCTGGAAACACCTGTAATCAAGCATACTCCAAAGCTCTAAAATCATACATTTCTTATATACTAAAACTGCTAATAGAACTGTTGCAGAGTTTAGGAAATATTATTATAAAAATAATGATCTAATTAACAAGCTGACTCCTATTCACTATAAGAATCAGCTGTTTTCTTTATCACATTTTATTAATGATAAATATTTTTAATCATTTCTTTGATATTCGTAACATTTTCCATAGACATAATTGAATTATATAGCTTTTTAGCCTTTTCTTCTCCAACTATTGGTATTGTAATGTTGAAGAATTTTGTTACTAATTCATCATTGGTAATCGGATTTGATTCTGAACCTTTAGGTTCATAAATTACCTCTTCAAAAGTAGTACCATCTTTCATAGTGATTTTTACACTAGAAGGCATCTGTCCCTTAGTAAAGAATAGATTATTGAGCTCTTCGTTAACCGTTATGTTTACCTTTTGAGAAAGAGTTAAAATATCTTCACTTGTAATATCTTCTTCTTTAAGCCCTAATGCTGGTGATTTACCATGTAATGTAATACTTAAAAGATATGGTAAACTAAATTGAGCTTCAAAAGCATTTATTGGTTTCTTCTCGGGTAAGTAAGTAGCAGCCATCGTATATGCTTCCACATCTACTTTTTGAATCTGTCTTAAATCAATTTCATTATTTTTAATTAAGATTTCACCTGCTTCTACAGCTGAATGAGCCCACCTGCAACATGCATATGGCTTAAATTCAGTTGTCATTGTCTTATACTCTTCACCAAGACCACTTACCATTAATTCAAAATCACATTGGTCAGAAGCAGCCATAATCCATAAACCTGTTTCTCCATCTAAGAAAGCTTTATTCCCAATGAAGCCTTTCTCTGTAAGTATTGCAGCCATTACACCTCCCATAGCTGCCCATCCGTAATTGTTCTTCATCCATGATACAGGTCTATCTGCTGGATTCATACCAACTTTATTACCAAATGGTTGAACAGCATGATAACCAGCGATTCCAATGGCATTTCTCATCTGATCAACATCTAGATTGAGTAAAGAACTTGCCGCAATAACAGTCCCAAAGATTTGATGCTGCGTTGTACCCCAAACCTTTAGTATTCTTTCAGCTGATGGTGAAATTCCTTGTGCAATTCTAATACTGGTTTCATACCCAGTTATAATAGCAGTTAATAATTCTTTACCACTCTTTTCACGGTGTTCAGCAACAGCAATGGCAGGAGGAATAATGGTACAACCTGGATGTCCTACTGCTTTATATGCATCATCATAATCCAGTACATTGGATAAATAAGAATTAATATAAACCGCATTATTTAATGGTAACATTTCACCAGTTGATAGAACAGTCGCTTCAGGTCTTCCGCCCATTTCAGAGTAATATTCATTTATTTTTTTACCTGGTTCAAGCAGTTGACCACCAATAGAATTCCCTACTGAATCAAGAATTAATAGTTTTGTAAACTCAATAACCTGTGCAGGAATATCCTCATATTTTACATTTGAAGCATATTCACTGATTAATCTTGTAGCTTCCAATTCTTTATTTTTTAAATTCTCACACAATTAAGAGCACCTCTCATATTTATAATATAAATTATAGATTATAAAAATTTAACCAATATTGAAGCAAGAAAACCTGAAAATACACTAACGGTGGCTAAACCACCAATAAGCATCTTTGGTACTAAATAACCTTTTAATATATTCACTTCTTCTTCTGTTCTTCCGAAAACTGTAGAAACCTCTTCAGCCATTATTATAGTAGTTGGGAATCCAATCATACAAGTATATACTAATGCCAATGCAAGGTAGGTATCCACTTTAATAAGCTTTGCTACAATAACAGCACCTAATGCTAATCCAGGTACAGCTATCAAAAATGATATCGTTGCTGGCTTTAACAGTTGAATAAATACATCTAATGTAATACTAGATGTTATCTGAACTCCAATATATACAAACATTCCGAATACTAAAAAACCATAAGAATTTGCTTTTGTCATTATATTAGATGGTATTAATCTAAATCTCACAGCCAGAAATGCAAGTATCAGGCATACTATATATGGATGTATACCAAATTTATTTGTATACTCTCCTAAATACATTCCCAATGCTGCTATAGCTGTAGCAAGAGCTAAAAGTATAAAGGTAGTTTGGTACTTTGAAGGTAAGAAACATGTTTTGTTTTCCTTCTCTTTCACACCCCCAGCAGTAATTGAAACTGCCAATTCACTTACTGTATCATTATTTGTGATTTTCTTAGCAAATTTTTTCAAGAAAAACAAAGATAAAGGTATTCCTACAAAAAGTTGTACTGATGCCATTAACCAAGCAAAGCCTATTAACTGATCAAGTCCTAGTGGTTTCAGTACTGAAGATAAAATTATTGCTGCCAGACCTCCACCATAGATAACAGGCGTTGCAGTTATAGCCGTTGCTTTTCCTAAAACAAACGTTCCAATTGTTAACATGAATAAAAGTAGTGTTACTAGTCCTCCTGCACATATTGCTATAGTCTTCCATTCTTTTTTCATTTGTTCTGCACTCATTGTACTTCCCATATGCACTACTACTAATGGAATTGCTAGAACTGCTAATGTAGACAATCCAGCTTTATCAACAATATCTGCAGGTATTAATCCAGTCCATGAACCTATTAAAAGCAGTGCAAAAGCTACAAAAGTAAGTGATAAAAATGCTTTTGTTTTAATTGATATAAATTCTGCAAAACCCCATACTCCCGCAAGTATTAGTAATGCAATAAACATATTTGTCATAAAAATTCCTCCTTTAAATTTTTGAATAAACGTTTTCTTCTTACGTAAATTTAAGTTTAAATATGCTAATATAAATATAATTCCAGTTATCAATTACTCTATTTTTTAATCTATCGCGATATATAAGTATGGATATTTATCATTGTAATTAAAATTTGGGTAGAATTATCACCAATTACTAAAGTCCTACCCAAATCATCCCTACTGCTGTTAATCTTATGCTATATTCTTTTGGATTTTTCCGTCTTTTATTACAATTTTGATATTGTCAGAATTAGTTAAAAGACTAATATCTTCTAGTGGATTACCTTTAACAACAATCACATCTGCTAGCTTACCTTCTTCAAGAGTTCCGATTTTATCTTCCATCATCATAAGCTCTGAGTTATTTTTTGTTCCTACTATAATTGCTTCCATAGGAGTAATACCGAGATATTGTACCAAAAGTTCAAACTCTCTAGCGTTTTTACCATATGGAAGTTTTGGATCCCCTAGCAAATCACTGCCTAGACCCATCTTTACTCCTGCTCTAAAAGCTTTAGCATATCTTTCACCTGCAAATTCACACATGTTTAACCCTCTTTCTGGATCACCTAATTGTGCCACTTTTTCTTGTACAAATAATGGCATAGAATCCAGTCCATCTAAGTAAGACTGTCCAACTGACAACGTAGGTACAAAATAGCAATCATTATCTAAAAGCATTTGGATAGCTTCATCATCTACCATTGTGCAGTGCTCAATACTTTTCACACCACCTCTAATTGCATTTTTTATTCCAGTAATAGTATGAGCATGGCTGGCAACATAAGTACCATTGTTTTTAGCTTCTTGAACAAGTGCTTTAATTTCTTCCATTGTATATTCACAACTACTAAGTTTGTCACCCTGTGATGTTCCTCCACCAGTTGTACCAATTTTCAGAAAATCTGCTCCTTCTCTAAACTGAAGCCTTGCAGCTTTTATACATTCATCTACACCATCTGCAATAATACCTATACCTGTTGACTCTTGCATTTCTAACGGGAAACGTTTATACATATCAGCATGACCATTAGTTTGAGTTATAAAACGTCCACTTGAAGCTATACGTGGTGCCTTATACTCAAGCATTTCTAAAGAAGTTTTTATGGTATTAAGAAAACCACCAACTTCTCTAACAGAAGTAAAGCCAGCATCTATGCACGCCTCTAATTCTTTTATTGCAATACATGTTTTTTCTGGCATAGATTTATCATACATTCTTCTTACATCATCAGTACCTAAACCTATGTGAACATGAGCATCAATAAGACCCGGCATTATAGTGCCTTCTTCAATTTCAATAATCTCAGCATCTTTAGGAAACTCTATAGATTCTTCTGAACCTACTTGGATAATTTTATTTCCTTCAATTACTACAACTCCATTTTCGATTGGCTCACTTCCTGTTGCATCAATCACTCTACCTTTAATGACACTTTTTTTCATTTTTACTACCTCCCATTTTAAGTTATTTGATAACTGCAATTTTATCTATCTCAACACCTAAAGTGCTGGATAATATTGTTTACAATAACTTGCATATAATTCATTCATTTCATCAAAAATAAATGAAACTTTAAAAAATTGACTCCTCAAACCGAGAGCCGAAGCATCTAGACCACTGCAGTAACTGTCACCTCTATTAAACAATCATTGGAAAACATTTCGCCTACGACACAAGTCCTTGCTGGGGGCAACTTAGCTACCCAATTGTCATAGACTGAATTCATTTCAGCATAATCATCCATCGTCTTTAGATGAATCATTACTGAAAGCATCTTAGATTTGTCTGTACCTATTTCCAATAAACTCTTGTCTATCGAATCCAGAGCCTCCTCTGTTTGTCCTTTGATATCTTTGCTTAAATCTGAAGCATAATGTCCGCATAGATAAGCTACTCCGTTATGAATTGTAGCAACGCTATATCTTCCTGATGGTTTGTAATGTTTAATCATATTCTTATCCTCCTATTAATGTAATCTAATTAATTCTTTTCTTATCAATACATTCTCTTCCTAACTCACATGCTATCTCTAAGTCTTTACTAATATTCCACCTATTATCACCTGTTTAAAGGATTAGTATTTTGATTTGCTTTTATAAACCTATCTGTTTTTTTAACTTTATGGCTGTAGGACAAGCAGCACAACCCCCTCTGCTTGTACATAATAGTTCTGGACCATAATTCTTAGAAACATCAACCACAACATCTAACATCTCATGGAAAGGGAAAGGTGAAATAATACCAGCTTTCGCCAATTCAGAGAACACAAAAGGTGTAGTCACCGCTGTCATCCCTCGAGCTAAACATGGTTCTCCGTTCGCTCCAGTAGCAGGATCGCAAGGCCAACCGATAGAAACTTGCATAGCTTGTGCAGCTGCACTTTCTACAGCTTCAGGAGTGCCTCCTAAGATATGTGTTAAAGCAGCAGTAGCAAAAACGAGAGCTAACCCTTGTTCACCAGCACAACCGATTACTTCACCAGTCGGTTCCGTTCTATCATAGGCGATAACACCGTATCCAGCTGCAACTAGCAAACCTTCAATGAGTTTGTCTTCACTAAATCCGTACTCTAACTGAGCTGCTCGAAGAGAAGACATAACCACTCCACCGCCAGCACCATGTGGACCAGGTACATTCAGAACTCCAGGAGCCATTGACAATACTGAAAAATAATGCTTAACTGCGTTTCTCATCATTTCAGGAAGATGAGAGTTTTCCTTCTGCCAATTAGTCAGTCTATCATATAAATCAGTACTAAATCCATAACAGTGGTAGTAATTGCCAAAATCTTCCTGGGCCATACACTCAACCTGACGAATCATTAATCGAGATAAATAGCGCATCTTTTCAATTATTTCATCCCTGCTCATACCAGATGCAGCAATTTGGTAGTCTATAGCTACTTCATGCATAGGTTTATTAGTCTCTTTACATAACTTAACCCATTCAGTTCCCGTTTTAAACAGCTGAGGCTTAACGCGTACGGTAAGAGGCGTAGGTAACAGATAAGGAATAAGATATACCTTGCACTCTGGATAATTCTTCTTTATTTCTTCTATTGGTGGAATAATTTCAGCTTTAAAGAAATAAGCCGTTCCACTTTCATTAGAACTTGAACGACACTCCAAAACTCCATCCAGGTAAGTTTTCACTTTGTCCATGAAATTAGAATCATGAGACTCTTTTACGAGGATCAATAAATTAGATTCCCCATTATAAATGTAATCAAAGCCCATAATCTTTTTAGTCTGAATCATACCACCACCGATTGAATCACCAACAACACTATGAACCTTTCCATCAGATGTAGTAATTTCAAACTTCATTGAATTCAAGTGATCAGATTCTTTCATCACTCCTTTGGTGAATTTTACCTCAACTTCTTGCTCTTTGGCGATGTGGTGACAATCATTTCTTTTCAGATCGTCTACAGGCATCCCAAGACCACCTGCAAGCATCCCAATATCTTCACTCATAATCCCAAATGTTCCGGCAAAAGATCCTTCTGAGTCCATTATAACTTCTATTTTTGTAATTTTTTTACCCTCAGTTAACGCATTTGTTGCTAAACCTAATCTCTGAGGACCTGCTAAATGCGAACTGGATCCGGCTATCATAACCGGTCCAAAAACATCATTAAAAAAACTAGGATATAATTCTACATTATTCATTTTCATTCGCACTCTCTTCCATTTTTTTATATAATTTTTTTCACTTTTTGTTTATTGCTTTTTTATATCTTTAATAATCACTAGAACTAATAGTAGTGAACTAGCATACCCTGTTGTTGAGTAAATGATATTTGATAATTTTGCAAAAGATAATGCCATATAGCCCAGTCCACATAGAACAGCAGTATGCAAACTTGAACCTGTCAGCATAATAGGACCAAAAACATCATTATCTATCATCTCATGTAATTTACTTATCAGGTGTTTGCAAAATTCTACACCTTTTTGTTGAATCTTTTTTTGCTTCATTTAAAAACCGTTTTCTCACAAAGTTTTAACTTTCTCCCCTTTCACTAGTCCAATTCAATATTTGTATTTCATATACTGTCATTAATATTAATTAGCAAATTCCATGCCAAAACAAATTGCTAGATATTTCAACGTTCAGAACCAAATGCAAACAAAATCCTTGCACAGATGCAATACTATTTATTGCATTTGTGCAAGGATTAGCTCTTTTAAAATATTAATGAATCCTTTTTTTAGTTTTCTGTATATTATATAGCTCTATATTCAATGCTTTCATGCTCTATTATTGTGTAGTATTAATGAATAGCTTGACTTTAAGGAAAAGCAAAATCATTGCATTCTTGCAAGGATAGACTATTCTTCAATATCAGCACGGTCTCTTTTGAGTTTTCTGTGTATAGTAGATGGATTTACATTCAATGCCTTCGCAGCATTCACTATTGTGCCATGCTCAAAAATAGCTCGACTTATTAACTGTTGATCAACTATTCTATAAGCTTTTGCTAATGGCATTAATTCATTTACTTGTATTTCAGTATTAGTATTTTCTAATTTAAATTGATCCTCAAGATGCAATATTATTTCTAAGTCCTTTGTCTCAATCTCATTTTTCTTTGCTAGAATTACAATTCGTTCAACAACATTTTTAAGTTCTCTTACATTCCCTGGCCAAGGATAATTATATAGTTTTATCATTGCCTCTGAATTTATTTTTACTTTACGATTGTATTTTTGGTTGAATTGAGTCAAAAAGTGATTTATTAATGGTAAAATGTCATCTTTTCTATCTTTTAGTGGAGGAACGCAGATTGGAACTATGCTTAATCTATAATACAAATCTTGTCTGAAAAATTTTTCATTTTTCAATTGCGATTTTGTTAAATTAGTAGCGCAAATGTACCGTATATCAATGGGAATTAAATCATTTCCTCCTAATCTTTTTATATTATTCTCTTGAATAACCCTTAGAAGTTTTCCTTGCATCTTCAATGGCAATTCTCCGATTTCATCAAGAAAGATAGTACCACTATTTGCTATTTCAAATAATCCTTTTTTACCACCTTTTTTTGCTCCCGAGAAAGCTCCTTCTTCATAACCGAACAATTCAGATTCTAATAATTCAGATGGTATAGCAGCACAGTTTATTGCAACAAAAGGCATTTCTGATCTCATACTATTTTGATGTATATATTTAGCAATTTCTTCTTTACCTACCCCAGATTCTCCCGTTATAAATACTGACGAATCTGTATTTGCTACCCTCGAAGCTAGATAAAGTACATCTTCAATTTGGGTGCTAGCAAAAATTATTTTCTTTGTATGATTCATCTTTTGTAGCTTATTTAATTTCTTGAGATATTCATTTTTTACAATTTCTACTTCTCTTAATTCTTCCCTAAGGTTTACAATATCTGTTACATCTTTAGCTGCTTCGATAACTTTTATCAATTCATTTCCAGAATTAAATATTGGAGTTGTTTTACAGTGTATAACGGTTCCATTTGAAAAAGCAACTTTTTGCTCAACCATCTTCTTTTGTTTGATTGCTTCTGGCGTTACAGCATTGTATATTCCCAATTTATTAATAACAGACTGAACTTTTTGACCAACATATGAATCTAGTTTTCTACCAACTAATTTTTCTACTTCCTTATTGCCTTTCAAAAATACACCATTACCATCATATATTGCTACCTTTTCACTGATATTTTCAATTACTTCATCTAACACCGAAGACGTCATGGATGTTTGATCAAAAATATACAGAAATGCTAAATCATTATTACTAATATTCAATTTATAGACATTAACTGAAAAGGATATATTCTTAATAATTAAAGTCCTATTATGAAATTTTGATGTTCCTAACATGTTGTTAGAAAATAGAGGGTCTATATGATTGACTTTGAGTTGATCAGGCATACTGCAAAGTTGTATTATTTTCTCAGCTGATTTGTTTGTTACAACTATTTCCCCAGTTTCATTTACTAGTAAAACTGGATTTGCTATTTGATTAATAAAATGGATAAGCATTTCTTCCATCCTCATACCATTCCTTTCACATAATTTAATTTGATCTGTCATAATTTTACTTTATTTTGTATAATTTAATATCTTTATATTAATTAAAGTCTTATAACCTTATTATAACTTTTTTCTTATTTATTTTACAGTTAACTCAGTAGAGTAAATTGAATTTTTTAAACTCATCCCTCACTAAACATGCACTATTAAAAGCTCACGGACATCGAATCCCTTCGCTTTGATCCGATTTCTCTCCGAAAAATGACCTACAATAAAAAAAGAGATCAAAAAAACTGACCCCTTTCTTAGCAAATACAAATTGTCTTTTTTAATTCTCATTTTCTATCAATAAGTGCAATTCCTGTGTCTAGTCAAACAAATTTTCTACTTTGGCATACTAGCCATAAACTCTTGAGTAGAACTAAATGGTTGTCCTTTAAGTACTGCAAACCAAACGCTCTCTGATAAAGTTGGATGTGCATGAACTGTATTTTTTAAATCATTAATAGTCAATCCATGAGTCACAGCCAGTGTTAATTCGTGAATTAATTCTGTTGCACCCTTTCCTACAATACTTGCACCAAGAACTACTCCATCATCTGATTTATATATAAGTTTAATACGGCCTTCAGTAGCATGTTCAATAACTGTCTTACCATTCATAGCCATAGGAAAGTTGATGACTTTGATTTTTTCATATGCTTTATGAGCCTCTGCTTCTGTTAGCCCTACAGAAGCAATTTCTGGTTTAGTATATACAACTCTTGGTGCAACTTTGTTATTGTATGGTATACTTCCAGGCTGCATCATATTAGTTGTAATAATCATGCTTTCATAGGCAGCTGTATGTGCAAGCATGAGAGTAGGAACCACATCACCGGCTGCATAAATATGTGGTACATTCGTTTGTAAATAATCATTTACTTTAATAAAACCTTTATCAACCTCGATGTCTGTATTTTCTAGTCCAAGATCATCAGTATTTGGTTGTCTTCCTACGCCTATTAGAACTTTATCAAATGAAGCTCCATCAGAATAACTCCCAGTAAATGTACAAATAACTTTACCATCTCCTACCTCTGCCTTTTCTATACTTGTAGCAGGATATATACCAATCCCTCTTTTGCTAAACAAGTCTTGGACCATCATGCTTGTGTCAACATCTTCATTTGGCATTACTCTAGGTGCTGCTTCTATCAAGGTTACATCAGAACCATAGCTTTTATAAATTGATGCAAACTCAAGACCAATCACACCACCACCAACGACTAGTAATTTTTCAGGGATGACATTATTATCTAGTAATTCATCACTAGTGCAAACATATTGACCATCAATTTCAATACCTGGTATTAATCTAGGTCGAGACCCTGTCGCAATAACGAATTGATTACCAGTAACGCGTTCTATAGAACCATCAGTATGCATTACTTCAACTTCATCATTACTAACAAAACGTCCATGTCCGAATATAATCTCAGCAGAAGTATGTTTTTGATGCATACTACCTAGCTTGTTCACCAACATTTCTTTCATATTATGAATTTGTTCCATATTAGGCTCTATAGATGAAATTTTCACACCAAATTCATGGGCTTTTTTTCCTGATTCAATAACCTCAGCTACCTTTACTAAGTGTTTTGTTGGCATACACCCTTTGTTAACGCAGACACCACCAAATGCATTAGGATTCTCTTCAATCAAACATACTCTTTTATTGGACTGTGAGAGTATTGTGCATACTTCTATACCAGCTGGACCACTCCCTAAAACAACAACATCAAACTTTTTCATTATATTTTCCCTCCATATTGACTTAGTTTTAATAAAATGATAACATAATTTTAAAACAAAGCAACTACGCACTTTATTGTCACCTAGTCACCTATTTGTTACCTACTAACATTTTGGGAACCGTGGTAACTCTATAAAATGTGCGTATAAACATAAAGACTATTTTTAAATATTCACCATTTCAAACTACTTATTAATTAATAGAAGGAGACTCATATGCATAGATATAATCAGGACTATGTAAGCTTAGCCCTAAGCGTTATTGGTGGTAAATGGAAATTTACAATCCTTTGGCATTTACGAGAAGATCCAAAAAGATTTAACGAACTATTAAGATCTATTCCAAATATCACTAAAAAGATGTTGGTACAGCAACTAAGACAACTTGAAAATGATCAAATAGTTCACCGTGAAGTTCATAATATTGTACCACCAAAGGTGGAATATTCCATCACTGAATACGGTGCCACTTTATGTCCAGTTTTACAAGCACTTCATAATTGGGGAGAACAACATCAACAACTAATAGAACTTGAATCAAAAAAATGATAACTTAGCATAACAAAACGGATAGAAACAAGCTAAAATCTTGAATTTCTATCCATTTGTTATACTAATTATTAATTAATTCTCACATTGGAGCCTATTTTGAATAGATTTCAGCTTTTTTAGTAACTGCTTTTTTGAAAATTAATTGTTTACTTAATAATCACAATATTAATTCATTCCTTTTCCCAAGTATTTCATCATACTTAAAAATCATCTTAAATACAATGGTTCTCTTGAGTTTTTATCACATTTCATGCATTTTAATGCTTCTTGCTTTTCCTCATCATCACTCTAGCTACTGAATTAATGTATATTTTTCTTTCCGAAAGATTTTTATCAGCTTCCTTCAGACCCTTCGTTATCTAAAACACTCTTGCTTACAGCTATTCTTCCCATAAAAAATACCTCCAAGTAGATAGTCTATTTTTAATTAGTTAGACTGTCTACCTTGGAAGTATCATATCAATTCAGGTCCTTAATTTTATTTTCCTAATTTTTCTTTGATATAAGCTTCAGCTCGTTTTCTATCTTTTGCATCTATTTGTATAACTATTTTTCTACTTTTGCCACCCAAAAACTTAAATTTACCTTGTGTAACCTTAGTAGTAAATGTCAAATTATAATATCTTAAAACACCTTTTCTCTTATCTTTTGATTGTTTAGAACCCCATTTACAATCTTCTATTCTATCCCATACAAAACTACCTTCTTGAGTACTAATTCCTCTTTCATTGATGTGATCCCTGTCCAAAGCTCTTAAAATCCAAAAAACTCCTATACTTAACCATAAAAAAGTGTTCATTAAATAAGCAGAACCATTTTTAATATCTTCTATATTAGCTCTGTAATTTAAGTATCCTCTAAAATACTTATAGGCTATAAAAAAGAATATTAAAGATATAAAAATTAAGAAACCATTAGATCTTCTAATTGACTTAACAAACGCTCTTTTTTCTTTTAAACTTATTACAAATCTAAAACTTATAACACTAATAATGAGAGCTAAAAAAACAATCATATCTACAGTTATTTTCAAATTACTTCGTCCTTTCTTTTATAAATTATGCCAATTATTCATTGTCTCTACATATTATTATACTCTTTTGACCAGTATTTACAAGTAATCTTTGAAAATAACGCTTTTATAATACCAATTATCCATTGTATGATTTATAGTTTCCTAATAATTTATAATGACAACTGTTTTCTTTAATATTTTTTAATGCATCTATTACTACACTATTATTTAAATTGCCCTCAAAATCTATATGAAATAAATATTCCCATGGTTTATCTTTTATAGGTCTAGATTCAATCTTTAACAAGTTGATACTGTTTTCTGAAAAATGCTTTAATATATTGCACAATGCTCCCGCTTTATGGGGTACAGATACAACTATACTAATCTTGTCATTACTTACTTTCCTAACCAAATTACTTCCTATCACAATAAATCTAGTATAATTTGAATTATTACTATTAATATTAGATGAAAGTACTGCCAAATCATAAATCTCAGAAGCTTTTATACTAGCAACAGCAGCCTTAGTCTTATCATTACATTCACTTATATACTTTGCACTGGCAGCAGTATTTGTATATGGTATTAAATCCCAATTGTTAGATTGCAAATATTCTTCACTCTGCATTATAGCCTGCGGATGAGAATAAACATACCTAATATCTTCAAGCTTAGTCCCCTTCACACCCAAAAGATTATGTTCGATTTTTATACAAACTTCATCTATTATATAATACCCATACTTTATCAATAAATCATATACAGTAGCTACACCACCAGTAGTTGAGTTTTCAATAGGTAAGATACCACATATTGCTTTTCCTTGTTCAAGGGAATCAAAAACATCACAAAAATGTTTACAAGCTAATGCATTACTACTATTATGAGTATACTTTAATGCAGCAATATTTCCAAAAGAACCTGCTACCCCTTGATACGCTATATCATAAACTTCTCTCATGTTATTTCTCCTTTAACCAAGATTATTCATATAACTCCCCATGAATAATCTTGGTTTATTATTTACCCTATTTTTTTATCCTCAATTTCAAGCATCTTATTCAATTTATTCATTAATGTTTTAAATTTTTCAGGTTTCAATGACTGCTGACCGTCACATTTTGCATTAGCAGGATCATTATGAACTTCTACCATCAAACCATCAGCTCCAACAGCTAATGCTGCCTTTGCTAGAGGCTCAACTAACCACCATAATCCACCAGCATGACTTGGGTCAACTATTACAGGTAAATGACTATGTTTCTTAATAACTGGTATAGCACTTAAATCTAAAGTATTTCTTGTATATTTTTCAAACGTTCTTATACCTCTTTCGCACAAAATAATATTTTCATTTCCCTCTGACATAATATACTCTGCTGCCATTAATAACTCCTGTATTGTTGCTGACATACCTCTTTTAAGTAATATAGCCTTTTTGGTCATACCTACTTCTTTTAGTAAATCAAAATTTTGCATATTTCTAGCACCTATTTGTATAATATCAACATCATCAATAAATTTATCCAAGTATTTTGGAGACATAAGCTCAGTAACAATCGGTAAACCTGTCTCTTTCTTTGCAAGCTTTAGAAGCTCTAGACCATCTAATTCCATACCTTGAAAGCTGTAAGGTGATGTTCTAGGTTTAAATGCTCCACCTCTTAATATTGATGCTCCTGCACTTTTTACTTCCTTAGCAATGGAAACAATTTGTTCCTCACTTTCTACAGAACATGGACCTGCCATAACAGTAAAATGACCTTGTCCAATTTTTCGCCCGCAAATATCTATTATTGTATCCTCTGGATGAAATAATCTATTAACCTTTTTGTATGGCTCTTGAACATGTATTATTTTTTCCACATTTTCATTAGCATTAAGTAAATCTGGATCAATATTACTTGTATCTCCAACAAGACCAATTAAATAATAAGTCTGCCCTTTAAACTCACATATTTCACATCCTAATTCTTTCATTTTCCTCTTGATTTTGTTCACATTTTCTTGTTTTTCTTCGCTTTTTATAACTATTAACATTTTTTCATCCTCCTTATGCTTTAATGCATTATATTGTTAAAGTAATTTGGTTGCTATAGTACTTCTTCTTATGTTTTTTGATATTTAAAAAGAAGCTCTAATGAGCTTCTTCATATAATCAATTTTTAATATATTTATTTTATGTTATTAAATATATTGATATATATAAATGTCATTAGAAAGAAATTGTTTGATTTTTTTACAAAACAAATAGCTAGCGCTAAAAAAGTTAAAAAAGCCCCAGAAAAAGTTAAAGAAAAAGTTAAATTCAAATTGTTTTGTATTTGTCTTTCTAATGTCTAACATTCTTATTCCTCCTATTGTACATATATAGCAGTAAACACTTCAATCAATATTTTAGTTCCCTGCTTAATAAATATATTGTTTATGATTATAACAAAATCCCTACTAAAGTCAATAGATTTTTTTTATTTTTTATAGATTAGTCTGAAAATTTGAAAAGTTCAACTTTTTTAAGTAAATATCTTTTTGTTTTATTTATTCATAAAAAAAGTCAATTTATTTCTCACATCTAAAACTGAAAAATTCAGTATCCTCTATAATCACATTGGTAAAATTATATTTTTTACATAAATTATTTATAGTCAAATCATTTGGTATTCCATCCTCGTCAGCATGATATCCAATTTTTTGACGATATAATCTTAAACCTTCTCTAGTTCTAGCATGTGCAATGACAAATTTTCCACCTTTATTTAAATGTTTATATGATTTATCAAATACTACATCTAAATTATTAAAATGAGGAATACTATTAAAAATAATTATGTAATCAAATGTTTCATTTAATTTTATTTCCTTATCATAATCACAACATATGTTCTCAACATTAGGGAATTTTTTATTCAATTCCTCAAGCATTTTTTCAGAAATATCTATTGCTAGATATCTTTTTAAGTTTATATCCTTTAATACAACATATAATACTCCCGTTCCTGCACCTACATCTAATAAAGCTGAACCTTCACTCACATTTATATCTGATATTAACTTTTTCATAATTTCTAATTTTTCATTTGATATATCTTTAGTCCATTTCTTGTAAGTTTGATTAAAATATTCTTTTTGATTTTCTATCATTCTTCACCCTTTTGTATATATTCCTTTCTTTAATTGTTTTTAAGAATTCAACTTATTAATTTGATATTATTCTATTTATAATACTCAAAGTAACTTATCTAAGTATAACATATTATAACAATAGGTCTATAGAAATTTATAAAAATAGGTTTTGTATCATACTCTTATATATTTTTATCAAGACAATAAATTCAGGCAGATAATTTCGTACTAAAATATGGGCTCTTTTATCTATACTGTAAATATTCTCAAAAGTTATTGAATATGTAGCAATAAAAATATATAATGTTTATGTGTTTTAAACAGATCCTAAGTAACTAACTTGAGTAAGCTAGATTACTATACAACATATCTTGAACAATATTTCTAAAGCATTATCGTAAATAAAGCTTGAGTAAGTTACAATTACACATCTACATTAATAAATATTAACAAAATTTAATAAATACTTCTCTTCGAGTTTCTCTATCTAAAGACAACACGTCCATGATTCTGAAACCGATAGGGTACAATTAGAAATGATTGTGCCTCCCAGTGTGGAAAGAAGAGATAATAATAGAGTATGACTAATATAAGGACTAAATTGATGTTTAGTTAAATAAGTTGTTTGCTATTAATTTGTATTTATAGATATCGTAATATATGTAGTTTATATTTTCTTGTCTTTGCTTAAATATTTTCTAAACATTTTTAAATTAGCCATTGTATTTAGCCTTATTTGTATTGCTCAAATATTATCTTCTTTTTGATAGACAACTGGTGTATCACTTTAAAGTTTATTATAAAGGAGGATTTTTTTATGTCTAATGCTTATTTTAAATTAGAAAAACCAAAAAATGAACCAGTATTTTCATATGCAAAGGGAAGTACCAAAAGAATTGAACTTAAGAATAAACTCAAAGAATTAAAGCAAAAAGAAATTGAAATTCCTTTGATAATTGGGGGAAAAGAAATAAAAACTGGTAATACAAGACAATGTGTAATTCCACATGATAAAAATCATGTACTTGCTACATATCATATGGCAGGCGAAAAGGAAGTAAAAATGGCAATTGAAGCTGCTATGAAAGCAAAAAAAGAATGGGACAAAATGCCATGGGAGCATAGAGCATCAATATTTTTAAAAGCTGCTCAGTTATTAGCAGGACCATGGAGATATACTTTAAATGCTGCTACAATGCTTGGACAAAGCAAAACTGCCTATCAAGCAGAAATTGATTCAGCTTGCGAATTAATTGACTTTTTAAGATTTAACACTTATTTTATGTCTGAGATTTATAGCGATCAGACTGCTTCTTCTATCAATACTTGGAATAGATTAGAATACAGAGGTCTTGAAGGATTTGTTTTCGCTGTAACACCATTTAATTTCACTGCCATAGGAGGGAATTTATGTATATCCCCTGCTATGATGGGAAACGTAGTACTTTGGAAACCATCTCATACAGCAGTATATTCTAATTACTTATTTATGAAATTATTGCAGGAAGCAGGATTACCAGATGGCGTTATCAATTTTATACCTGGAGCTGGAAGCTTAATTGGAAACATTGTTTTTGATAGCGAATGGTTTGCAGGAGTACATTTCACAGGCTCAACTGGTGTATTTAATACAATGTGGCAGTCTATTGGTAAAAATATTTCTAAATATAGATCATATCCCAAAATTGTAGGAGAAACTGGAGGTAAGGATTTTGTATTTGCACATAATCTAGCAGATATTGATGCTCTTAGTATTGCTTTGATTAGAGGTGCATTTGAATATCAAGGACAAAAATGCTCAGCTGCATCTCGTGCCTATATACCTGAAAGCATATGGCCTATTTTAAAAAATAAACTAATTGATGAAGTTTCAACCATTAAAATAGGTGATATTGATGATTTCACTAATTTCATGAGCGCTGTAATAGATAAAAAATCCTTTGATAATATTAAATCATATATAGATTATGCGAAAGCTTCTGATGAAGCTGAAATAATATGTGGTGGAGAGTGTGATGATAGTATTGGTTATTTTGTTAAACCAACTATCATAGTAACAACTAATCCGAATTTCAAAACAATAACAGAAGAAATTTTCGGCCCAGTACTTACTATATATGTTTATAAGGATGATGCTCTCGAAGAAACTCTTAAGTTATGTAATGAATCAACGCCTTATGGATTAACAGGGTCTATTTTTTCTCAAGATAGAAATGCAATTATTAAAATGGGAAATCTACTTTACTATGCAGCGGGTAATTTATACATCAATGACAAGCCTACAGGAGCAGTTGTAGGACAGCAACCATTTGGAGGCTCAAGGGCTTCAGGAACAAATGATAAAGCTGGCAGCAAATTGAATTTATTAAGATGGACAAACCCAAGGGTTATAAAAGAAACCTTTAATCCAGCTAAGGATTATAAGTATCCATTTATGGACGAAAAATAAAAGGGTTGTCTCAAAATGGTAAATTTCTGCGTTAATGAAATATTTCACGACTAATCATGAGTAGAGAACAGAAATCTATGATTTCTTGTGAATCACTTATTCCTAGGAGCGAAGTGAGTAGTGAGCTACATCATAGTACGCTCATATCTGTAAGCAGAGAACCTAAATCTTTGATTTAGTATGAATCGCTTACTCAGAGGAAGAATGAGTCTGAGTTTCAATTAATATAAAAATGCCTTGAACTTCACTCATTTTGATACAACCCAAGGACACAAAATATTTTAAAACAACCCGATGACTAAAAAATGTTAGTCACCCGGTTTTAAAAGTTAAAACTCTTTATGTTCAGTTCTAGTTATTATTTCATCTTGGAGTGCTTTATTTAGATTATTAAAATAATCACTATATCCCGCTACACGTACAATAAGATTTTTATATTTATCAGGACATTTTTGTGCATCTCTTAACGTTTCAGCATCAATAACATTGAATTGAAGATGATGCCCATCTAATTTAAAATATACACGTATTAAATCTTTCATTCTACTAAGACCTTTTTGCCCTCTCAATATTTGTGGTGTGAATTTTTGATTTAATAATGCTCCTCCAGTTCTAAGCTGATCCATTTTAGATGCCGATTTTATAACAGCTGTTGGTCCATTCTTATCAGCACCTTGAACTGGAGAAATACCTTCTGATAATGGTACTTTTGCCTTTCTTCCATCTGGAGTAGCCCCTATTACACTACCAAAATAAACGTGACATGTCGTTGGAAGCATTTCTATTCTGTAAGTTCCTCCATTTATCGTATTTCTACCATCTACTGCATTATAAAAAATATCAAAAACCTTTTTCATTAAATCATCAGCATAATCATTGTCATTACCATACTTTGGTGTTTTATTTAATAATATCTGTCTTAATTTTTCATCACCCACAAAATCCTGCTTTAAAGCTGTCATTAAATCACTCATTTTTATAGTTTTATTATCAAACACATGATACTTAATAGCTGATAAAGAATCTGTTATAGTTCCTATTCCTACACCTTGTATATATCTTGAATTATACCTAGCACCACCAGCATTATAGTCTTTACCCTTGCTAATACAATCATCAATAATAATAGACATAAAAGGAGCTGGCATGTATTTAGCATAAAGCTTTTCTATCATGTTATTTCCTCTAATCTTTATATCAATAAAGTATTTAACCTGTTTTTCAAAAGCTTCTAATAATTCATCTAGTGTACTAAATTCATCTATTTTCCCTGTCTCTAAACCTATCAATCTTCCAGTCCCTATATCTAACCCATTATTTAGTGTAATTTCTAATACTTTAACTAGATTAAAATATCCAGTCAATATATAGGCTTCTCTGCCAAAACATCCTACTTCTACACAACCACTAGTTCCTCCACACCTTGCATCTTGAATACTTTTACCTTGTCTGATTAACTCTTTAACAACAGCATCTGTATTAAATACAGAAGGAAATCCCATTCCTTCCCTTATAACTTCACATGCCTTTATTATAAACTCATCAGGATTTTTTCTACTTATTTGTACATTAGTACTAGGCTGCAAAAGTCTCATCTCTTTTATTATTTCAAGTAATAAATATGAAACTTCATTAACTCCATCTGAGCCATCTGGTTTTATTCCACCAATATTTATATTACAAAAATCAGTATATGTGCCGCTCTCCTCTAGAGTTATGCCTACTTTAGGTGGAGCTGGCTGGTTGTTAAACTTAATCCAAAAACACTCTAATAACTCTTTTGCAGCTTCACTGGTTAAAGTACCTTGCTCTATATCCTTTTTATAAAAAGGATATAAATGTTGATCTAATTTACCCGGACAAAATGAATCCCATGTATTTAATTCTGTAATTACACCCAAATGAACAAACCAATACATTTGTAGGGCTTCTCTAAAAGTTCTAGGTGGATTAGCTGGAACGTAATCACATATCTTTGTTATTTCCTCTAATTCTCGTTTTCTTCTTTCATTGCTTTCTTTGCCTGCAAGCTCATTAGCTAATACAGCATGACGTTTAGCAAATATTATTAGAGCATCACAACATATGCTCATAGCTTTTAATTGTTCTTGTTTTTCATAAGCATCTATATCATTTATATAATCTAGTTCTTTGAGTTTTTCGTTAATATCATCTTTAAAACCTAAAAATCCTTTTTTGTATATCTTGTCATCTGCAACAGTATGTCCAGGCGCTCTCTGCTCCATGAACTCTGTGAATATGCCTGCATTATAACAAGCCTTCCATTTATCACTCATTTGATTAAATATTAGATCTCTCATTGATCTGTTCTGCCAAAACGTCATGATTTCTAAACGTTCTACTTTCTTTACTTCGTCGCTTACTTTAAATGATATCTTTTTTCTATCATTCATAACTTCTAAGTCTTCTACAGTATGACAGCATAATTCCGGATATGTCGGTGTAGCTTGTGGCTTTGTTCCTCTTTCTCCTACTATAAGTTCATCTTCATTTATGCAAATAGTCTTGTTTTCCATCAGATATTTAAATGTAAGTGCTCTTAGAACAGGAACAGAAACTTTACCTTCATATTTTTTATAAGCCTCTGTAACAATTCTGGCTCTCTCAATAGTAATACACGGTACTGATGATAAACTTTGCTCTCTTAGTTTTTTTACTCTTTCATTCATATTCTATCCCCCGATATTAATATTTAAATGATACTTTCCTAAATAACAAGCTATTTTCTCCATAGTTACTTTGGATGGAGGTTTAATATCTTTTAATTTATATCTCATGCCTAGTCTTTTATATTTATCCATGAACATGTTGTGGTAAGGCAATATATAAACATTCTTTAACCCTAATGATTCCAAAAACTCACCAGTATCTGATAAATTTTTATAATCATCATTTACAGTAGGTATAATCGGTAAACGAACCCAAATATCTTTGTTTAAAGCTGATAATTTCTTTAAATTATTCAATACCAGCTTATTACTTACTCCAGTAAATTTTTTATGCTTACTTTCATCCATATGTTTGATATCATACAAAAATAAATCTACATTATTATTAACTTTTAATAAAGCTTCCCAACTACAATAGCCAGAAGTATCAACTGTTGTATGAATCCCCTTATCATGACACCTGCTTAAAACTTCCTCTAAAAAATCTGCTTGCATTAAAGGTTCACCTCCAGAAAAAGTAACCCCTCCGCCAGATTCTTCATAAAAAACTTTATCTTTAACAATCTCATTCATGATTTCTTCTACATTCATTTGCTTGCCTACCATCTCCAAAGCTTCTGTAGGACAGTTAAGAGTACATTTACCACATAAAGTACAACTATTCATATCTATTTTGAGTTCTTTAGTTATACAATCCATTTCGCACATGTCTATGCATGTATAGCAATGAATACATTTATTTTTATTATAGATAATAGCTTTTTTTTCATTTTGACTCTCTGGATTATGACACCACCAGCAGTTTAAAGGACAACCTTTAAAAAATATCGTTGTTCTTATCCCCGGTCCATCATTAATACAATATCTTTGAATGTTAAAAACAACTCCATTTTTCACTTCATCACCCCTAGTAATTTTTATTATTGGAGCTTTTTAATAACTTATAATGCATAAATAATACCAATATTTAACCCAAATTTCTTTCCAAAAAAACAAGCATAATAATAAGTAGTTGTAGCTATCAAAGCTAAAACGACTTATTATTATGCTCTTACATCTCATTTTTTGTATCATTTTTTTGACAGTTTTTGTCCCATTTTTTTTACACATCAATTCCATGTTTGTTTATTTTGTTATATAACGTTTGTCTTGGTACTCCTAACATTCTAGCAGCCCTTGAATAATTTCCTTTAGCTCTATGAATTGCTTTTTCTATTAATTCTTTCTCATATTGATTCATAGCATCCTTCAATAATGGCATATTATCTTTATCGTCATTTTTCTGTACATGATTTAAATTAATAATATGCATTGGTAAATCTTCTACGTCAATCTGTGTTTTATCCGTAAAATTCATAATACTTTCAATAGTGTATTTTAGTTCTCTAATATTCCCAGGCCAGTTATATTTCACTAAGCATTTTATACAATCATTTGTAACATGTTTTACATTTTTGTGTAACGTTTTGTTATAAAGCTTTATAAACTTATTTGTTAACAGTTCTATATCATCTTTTCTTTCTCGTAGTGGAGGAAGCTTTAAGGATATAACATTTAATCTATAAAATAAATCCTCCCTCAAGGTTTTATCTTTAACTGCTATTAAAGGATCTTGATTGGTAGCTGCAACTACCCTAACATCTACAGTTATCGTTTTAGCACCACCTACTCTCCTAACAACTCCATCTTGTAAAACCCTTAACAGTTTCGCTTGTAATTCCATATCCATAGAACTTATTTCATCTAAGAAAAGAGTCCCACCATCAGCTAATTCAAATAAACCAGGTTTATCCTTAGCCCCTGTAAAACTACCTAAACTAGTCCCGAATATTAAGCTTTCTAGCAAATCTCTTGGAATAGCGGCACAATTTTGAGCAATAAATGGTTTATGCTTTCTGGTTAAACTGGCATTATGCATCCCTTGTACAAACAACTCTTTACCTGTTCCTGTTTCTCCATATATTAATACTGGCGAACTACTGTCTGCTATTTTTTTGACTTTAGCTTTTAAATTCTGTATAGTACTGTTTTGACCATATATATCATCTAAAGTATACTTTGTGCCGTTTCCAATATAATTTTTCAATTTATTCTTTTTGAATAATTCTTCTCTTAATAAAAGAACTTTCTCTGATAAATTCTTCATATCATTAAGACTTTTGTATATCTCAAGCGCTCCACAAATCTCACCATTTTCATATAATGGTATAGTACTCGTAACTGTAGAAACCTGTTCACCTCTATAATTCATGTAAGTTTGTACATAATTAATTAACGGCCTTTTATTTTTGAGTACATAGTAAAAAGTACTCGTTTCAGGTGTTAAATCCGGAAAAATATCTAGTATATTCTTGCCAACAGCATCTTTTGGCTCAATACCTGCAATATCAGTTGTTGGCTCATTATAAAAAGTCACATCAGCCTCTGTATTTACAACTAATACTCCTTCATCTAAGTATTCCAATATTGATTCTAAAAGATATTTATAATCCATATTCTTTACCCCTTTTAGTTTATTTATATGTAAAAAGCACAGGACTAACAATATTATTTATCAGTATACTGTTAATATATCATTTATGTTTATTAATTTAAATATGTACAATTTTAACATTCAATGAATTATATCATAATCCTTTTAAGCAGTGAACTAAAATCTATTATATTAAAAATCAAAGTCTCAACTAAAATTATATTGAACAATAAAAAAAATTATGTTAGAATTACTATAAAACACTAATATTAAGGGGTTTTAAAATGTATTTTTATAATATTTTGTACGGGTTGTAACATAAGATTAGAGGTCCTCCAAATATATTAAATTTAATTAACTACAATCCCAGATTATTCATAGAAAATTATATAGCACACAATGGCGAGTTATATAAATAGTCAGGGATAAAAATATTTATTATGGAGGAATTAAAAATGAAAAAAAATGAAAAATTATACAATAGACTTATTGCTGAGGTAGAAGCAAACTTTGAAGGTTGGGATTTTAGTCATTTATCAGGTAGAGTGGAAGAATTCCCTTTGACATGGAACTATACTATTGCATTAAATAAATATTTAAAAGCTAGTTCTTCTATGTTAGACATGGGAACAGGTGGAGGTGAATTTCTTTCATCATTAAAGCCGCTACCAAAGTCTACATGTGCAACAGAAGGCTATCAACCAAATATACCAGTAGCCAGAAATAGACTGAATCCATTAGGTATCGAAGTTTTTGAAGTTAAAGATGACAGCAAACTACCTTTTAAAGATTCAAAATTTGATTTAATCATTAACAAACATGAAGCCTACGATCCAAGTGAAGTGCAAAGAATATTATCACAAGATGGAATATTCATCACTCAACAAGTAGGCGGTCTAAATGATTCTGATCTCAATGAACTATTTGGTGCAAAGCAAAGTATTTATAATGAATGGTGCATGAAACAAGCTGTAGTTGATATTGAAAATAACGGGTTAACAGTTTTAAAAAATAAAGAATGCATAACCAAAACAAGATTTTATGATGTTGGCGCAATAGCTTATTATTTAAAATGTATACCTTGGCAAATAGAAGATTTCACTGTAGATAAATATTTTGATCGTTTAGTTCATATTAACAATATAATTGAAAAAGAAGATTATATTGATATTATCTGCCATAGATTTTTGGTGATTGCGAAAAAATAAAAAACTACCTCAAAGCCACGAATTTCTTAGTCCAAATAACTAATGCTTCGGTGGAATAGCTTATTCCGAAAAAGAATTTATTTCTGCAACAACTTAAAGGGGATACTCATGATTGAGTCATCCCCTTTAACTATTTAAAAATTCTATTTAATTTCTTATATTATTAAATTTTTCTATTTTTTCGCAAACAGATGAACCGTCCCTTTGTTTGGAAAAAGATTATTTATATTGAACATTAGTATTGTGCTTTATTATCTCTTCAATAAATTGTTTTTTATTCTTTATTGAAATGATGGCTTTGCTCTGTTTGGTTGTGATCATGATTCTATCGAAAGATAAAGCACTACCAGCAATGGGACTTTTAGTTTCTTCTAGTGAAAGGATATCACTATAAGCAATATGAGTCTTAAAAAAGCCAAAATGAATAATCAGCTTATCAAGTTCCAGAGTAACATAATTATTGATGGTAAAAGGTATTATGAAAATATTAGTAATCAATGCGATTGCTATGTTCAGTATTAATACCCATGTACTACTACCACTTACATAAGTTATATAGGTAATATAACCTATAAAAATATTAAATAAAATAATCAATACAAACCACCAAAGTCCTATTTTCCCTTTATATTTCATATTAACTCCCTTTCTAATTACTCTTTGTAATTGATTAGCATAAATAACATCACTGATAATAATGATGCACATATGGTAAACAAATAAATACAAATAATGTTTGTTATATTCGCACTACTATTTTGTAAGATAAGCGACAAAACTGGAAAAGATAATGTAAGTATGAAGTATTCAAGGTAATATGCTTTGTTAGCAATTAGAATAATCTCAATTCCTTATAGATACTCTAAAAACCCATTTCTCCCTTATTGTAACATTTTTCTTATTTTTTGTAAACATGTACTAAAATCATCTAATTTTAATGCTTTCTTCTTTTTAAGCCATTTATTAATGTCGTCGACCCCCAGGGTTTTTTGCACTATTGGGGGTCGACGACAAAATTTAGATTCCTGTTTCATTTCTAACTATGTATATTTAATTCATTTATTGCTCATATTTTATATTCTTTAGATCAGTCCGTTATTTACACGCCCTCATTTTTCAATAAATCTATTAAATATTCCTTAAATTCTTCTTTTATATTGTCTTTTCTTAAAGCAAATTCAACCATTGCAGACAAAAATCCCATCATGTTTCCGACATCGTACCTTCTGCCTTCAAAAACGTAAGCATAAATGTCTTTAATATTACTTAAAGTTCTTAAAGCATCAGTTAATTGTATTTCTCCACCTTGTCCCACTTTAGTATGCTCAAGTATATCAAAGATTTCCGGTGTTATTATATACCTGCCTAATATAGCTATATCAGAAGGTGCATTATTCACAGAAGGTTTTTCAACTAAATCGTTTATTTTGTAAAGCCTATTTTCTATTTTATTGCCTGCCATTATTCCATATTTATATACCTGATCATGAGGTACTTGCTGTACTCCAATAATACTCGTGTTATGTTCTTCATATACTTCAATAAGTTGCTTTATACATGGTTTTTGAGGTGACCATACTACATCATCTCCTAATAGTACTGCAAATGGTTCATCTTTAATAAAAGATTTTGCGCAATGAATAGCATGACCTAAACCTTTAGGTTCTTTTTGTCTAATATAGTGTATATTAGCCATATTGGATATATCTTGTACCATCTTCAATACATCTGTTTTTCCTTTTTGTTTTAAAGCCATCTCCAATTCAATGCTTTTATCAAAATGATCTTCTATAGCTCGTTTATTTCTTCCTGTTATAATTAAAATATCTTTTATTCCAGCTTCAACTGCTTCTTGAATTATATATTGAATAGTAGGTGTATCTACTATAGGTAGCATTTCTTTAGGCTGTGCTTTTGTTGCTGGTAAAAATCTTGTACCTAGTCCAGCAGCTGGTATTATAGCTTTTTTTATTTTCAAAAGAATCCCCCCATCATTTTATACATAAGTACATGTAATCAAATTTAAATCTAAGACAACTCCCTAATTGATGTATCATTCATATAACACAAAATTTATGTTTTCACTACATTAAATTATACACCTTAATAAAGCAATATTGTAGAGCATAATTAATTCGCTAATTTATGAAATATTGCTATAATTTACGCTTTCATACAATTCATCAATTTTAATAATTCTTATATTTTCAGAAAAGCTATTTTTACAAGCACATACAGCCAATTTATATTCTTTGTCCAAATCATATTGTTTAAAGTAGAAATCATCAGTATTATTGTATTCGTCAGTATTTGTCATTGTTATATTGCCGTTATTACTTCTAAAATAAAAAGAATCTAATTTAATAGACAAACCTTTGCCAATAGCTTTAATGTAACTTTCTTTTAATGTCCATAATTCGTAAAAATACAATTTTCTTTCTTCTTCTTTTTTAGACATAAGATCATTATACTCTATTCTAGAAAAAAATCTCTCAGCTATTTTTAAGTCAGTTGAATTAATATATTCAACATCTATTCCTACAGGTAGATTATTAATCGCACACACTACCCATTCTCTTGAATGGGATATATTATAATGCATATTATCTATCATACTTAATGATGGCTTCCCATAATCATTTTTTTTAAACTTTAATTCGCTGTTTCTAATGTTAAGTTTCTTACAAAGTAGATATCTAATCAAAATACAACCAATTAATGTACTTTGTGCACATTCATAGCTGCAAAACTTTTTTATTCTACTTTTTTCACTCATTGTATGCTTAATTAACTTGTGAAATTTACTTTCATTAAAATTTTTGTCAAGTCTGACAGCATAAGTTTCTACTTTGATTTCTCTCACCACCTTATGTAAATTTATATGATAAATTTGACGTTTTTTATATACTACAAAAAAACAAACATTCATCAAAGTTTGTTTCACTTTACAAGTATATTAATACTAAAATAACTATGTTTAAATTCATATAAATATATTATGAAAACAACACATCTTAATATGAAACAAATTAAAAATTCAAATTTAATTAATTAGCATTACTATGACCATATTATAATATGCGTCTTAATTAAATACCTAATTACATCTATATATTTCATCAAAATAATATGTTTCAACAACATTATCTTTTGATATATTCTCAACTTTTTGTAGTTTTAATTTATTATTTATCTTACTTAATAGATTAATATTTTCCTCTTTAATTAATATACTGACTTTAATTAAATTTAATTCATTGAAACACATATCCAAAACCATTTTCCCTAATATCTGTCCACTACCTGTATTTCTGTATTTATCATTTAATACAATACTAAACTCTGCATTACCCTGAACCCAATTAACATTCATTACTGAAGCATAACCCATCATATTATTATTTCTAGAATAACCTATAAAATATAAATTATTATTACTCTGATTAAGTCTATCTATTAGAAATGATTTAATTTCTTCAAATTTATGATATTTCATTAATTCATTTGAAAACATTACTTTAGCATAATCTTTCATTAATAACTCAGCTACTTTATCAACATCTTCAACTCTCATATTTTTCAAAGTACATCCTCTATAATTAATCATATTTTTTATCTCCTAAACAATATATGTATATTTCTTTGCTATGATATTTACCCGCTTTGTATACAGAACCATATAATGTAGCATTTTTTTTGAAATTCATTAATTCAAGGAATTTTTTCGTATTTTCATCAAAACTAAAAATCGTTATTTTTATATATTTACATTGTCTATCCTCTGCGCGGCTAACTAAGTAATCAAATACCCTCTCTGCATTGTTTTTATAATCTGTATCCTCAACTATACTCAAATTAACATCTAAAGTTTTACTGTCAAGATCGCTTAATTTATCTGAAACCAAACCTACTATTTTACCATCTTCAAATATTCCTACAGTACCTGTTAATAATTTTTTTATTTCAAGAGTTCTCAGAGTTGCTGGTCGCTTAGTTTTGTAAAACAATTTTTCTTCATCAAAATAATTGACAATTTCTCTTAGCTCTTTTTCAGTAACTTTATCAAAATCCCACATTTCGTTTATTCACCTCTTTTTTTGCCATAAATAAAATAATGAATAACTTTCTTTCATTATCAAATTATCTAAATACTTTCACTTTTTTTCAAAAACCTCGTAACATATATAACACCATTTCCTTTTATATGGTTTTGAACGAAAAAGTTATCATCTATTATTTTGTCTATAATTTCATTATTATCTATTACTACTCCATCTATTTTTATTATGTAAAAATGACTTGTAATAAAGTTACAAATCAACTTTATGTACTCATTGATATAATTTTTTTTACTTAAATCATTATATTTTTCATCAAAAATAAATTTGACCTTAGTATTCCTATTTTCCCAATCAATGTCATGTAGACAGCATATACCTGCACATAAATCATCATCATACAGACTAATCGGTAATAATGTTTGATTCAATAATTTTGGGAGTTGCTGTAATTCAATTTCACTATCAGCTTTTAAAAAATTTTTTACATTTTTAAATTTTATAACTTCTATTTGTTTAAACGCTTCATTAACTAACAAGTTGTGTATATGTTGATATCTCCTAATACTTAATTTCCCCATCTATTCACCCCTTACATACTGGTAAATCTATCATATATTTAATAGTTTTGTATAGCTTTTGGTTATATAATATTTCATTCATTCTTACAAAAGTTTTTTTCAATCCAATTTGATTATAAAATTCAATCTCTTTATTAGAAAATTCAAATACAGTTGTTTCTAACCTTTTTAAAAATTCACATTTCTCTTTAAAAAACTCTATTGATATATTAAAAAAATTCTTTTTTATTTCTAAATCAATACTATCAATTGTCATGAATTTAAACTGAATTTTCACATCATTAACAACTTTATAATATGTTAGTCCAATAACTTTATCTCCATATCTTAAAATATAACTTTCAACTGATTTCATTAGAAAAAATTCTAATACTTGAATAGGTACTATACTTGGATATGATGTTTGGAAAAAAAATTTATCATCAAATAATTTCTCTACCTCTCCAAAATTCTCTAAGTTAACTTTCTCTAATTTGTACAACATTTTATTTTTTTCATCCATATTATACTCCTCTTGTATACTTTATTATTTATATAATAAAGATTATAAAAGACGATAAGTGATTCTACAATAGTTTGTATTATTAATTATTTTGCACAATTTGCTTTTCTTAACTAGAGGTTATAAATTCTCCTCAGTTTAGTCCTTTATTTAATAACTTTTATTATAAGTAACACATTACATCTTCATAATAACTAGCAAGTTTCTTTTACTATTACATCAGGTTCGTTATACATGTTTTTACCCCCCTACAATATTTTTATACAAACTATTTGCAAAGTCACTTATCGACAAACATTTCAAATACTACTTTCAGTTAATACAGTGCTATAATCCTTTTTAGATAATTTACCATCTTTAAGAACTAGTATTCTACTGCTACTATCAATAAATGTTTTCTTATGAGAAATATTTATTATTGTCTTATCCTTACACAAAAACTGCATTCTATCATATATAAGTTCTTCAATTTTAGAATCAAAAGCGGATGTACCCTCATCTAAAATTATTATCTTACAATGTTTTTTTATCATTACCCTTAAAAAACTAATTAATTGTCTTTGTCCTCCAGAAAGATTTTTTCCTTGTTCATTTACCATCTTATCTAATGTAAAACCATATTCCTGAAATATATCTTCTAAATTTAAACTTTTGATTAACTGCTTTACTTCTTCACAAGTTATTTTAGCATTAAAACATCTAATATTATCCAATATACTTCCCCTAAATAGCATAATATCCTGGCTCATATAAGCAATTTGATTCCTTATTTCAAAGACATTACATTGATTAATCTCTTGATCATCAATGGTTATACTACCTTCATAATGATTATAAAGACCCAACAATAATTTAAGCATAGTTGATTTACCTGAACCATTAGCACCAATAATAGTTACTTTTTCACCTTTATTTATTGCTAGATTTAAATTTTTAATTATATAATCACTTTGATCCGAATATTTAAAACTGACATTTTTATACTCTATATCACCATTTTCTATAGTAGGAATTAATCTATTCTCATTATCAGATTTTTCATCTTCTATTTTTAGTATTTCATTAATCCTTTCCCATGCAACTACAGCACCTTGTAAGTTCAACTTCAAACTAAATATACTAATAGCTGGTCCATAAACTAACCCCATGTATCCTACAAAAGCAGTAATTTCACCCAATGTCATTTCTCCTTTGATAGCCATCCATGCTCCAACAGCCCAAATAGCAAAAGGAATGATACTAGATATTAATTGTTTTATAAAATTTATCTTAATATTTAAATATGCATTTTTTTTATTTAGCTTCACGTTTTCATCATACAATTGATCAAATTGATTCATTCTTAAACTTTCAAAGTTGAAAAATTTTATTATTTCAATTGACATTAAGTTTTCAACAGTAAATCCTCTAATATTTGCTAAATGTTCCTGAATAATAGATCTCATCTTTTTTATTTTTTTAAAAAAAATCCTGTTATTAATAATAACCAATGGAATTAACAATAATGTTATAAGAGTTAAAAAACTATTGATTTTAAACAGCATTATTAATCCCACTATTAATTTTGTTATGTCACTAAATATTTTTATAACAGCGCCAGCACCAATTGAATAAAGTGCTGCTATATCACCATTCATTCGGGCTTGAATATATCCTTTTTGTTCTTTATCAAAGTAGGATAAAGGTAGATACATTATTTTATCCATCATCTTTTTCCTTATTTGTCTGTCAAAATGAATATCAAATAACGCCAGATTTCTATTTTTAATTATCTCTATTGAAGGTTTTATAAGAATTAAAAGAATCCATAGTATCATTACATTCTTATACATTAAAATATTCTTATTTAATATAACTTCATCAACTAATATCATATTAAAATACGGTACTACCATAGATAATAAAATGATTAGCAAAGTAGCAATTGCAGCCAAAATTGCATACTTTTTTAGTGGAAGCATAAGTTTTAAAATACATGATATTTTTTTTAAATCTGAATTTTTATATTTCATTTCATACCTCCATTTAATACCCATATACTTGACCACATATATTGACTGTCTTTTTTTTGAATATGGCATTTAAATTATTTTGTAAACTCATATTTAATAAGATTACATATTTACATTCTTTATTTGCTATTAGAGATTCAGCAATTATTTCTCCATTTTTAGGGTTAGTATCAGATATGCTACAATTAAACCCTTCAATACCAAAAGTTATAGCTATTATCCCTGATATCAAATTTTGAGCGGTATTCATAAACTTCATTGGTGATTTAATACCTCTTTTATAGATATTCTCAACAAACTCATCTTGAAAAACTTCCATTACATTATCTACATTTACTAAAACTCCTGTATTTTCAAGTTCTTTTTCTTCAAATTTTATTTTTGATAATAAATTTTGAACGACTATTATTGCTTCCAATACTAAATTGTTTTGATATATCAATTTTTCATTTTTTATATATCTATAATCATTTAATTCTCTATAGTCTTTACTTTTGCAATTAACAGTTAAAGACTTAGATGCTAATATCCTACTCAATTTATACCCTCCAAAACAATACAACAATTTACTCCTGTAAAACCAGAGGAAAATAACATAGCTTTTTCAAAACGAGAATTTGCAAATTTATTGGAATAAATATCTTTACTAATCTTTGTATTAGTGATATTTGCAGTGATAGTAGGAACATAATGATTTTCCATCATTAAAAATAATGCAATTAATTCTATAATATTTGAAGCTCCTAATGTATGTCCAATTAAATGCTTTATTGAAGTAACTTTAGCCTGTACATTATAGCAATCAAATATATAGTTTAATAATTTATCATTAACCTCATCTATTATTTTTGTTCCATTACTGCAAAAACATATGATGTCTAAATCTGACCATTTGTATTTTGATTTTTTTATAGCTTTTTTTATAGCCAGTTTTAACCCTTGTCCTGATTTACATGGTTTTAAAATATCATAGCTGTCATTTGTAATTACTGAACTTTTTATTCTAAAATTTGAATCAGGTAAATAATTTTTACCAATTAATAAAGTACCCACTCCTTCTCCTAATAATATTCCTTGTTTATTATCAGAAAAATAATTCATTGTTTTACCTTTATTTAATATTTTTAAACATTCTAGTCCATCAGATATAAACCCACTTATATAATCAAATCCAACTATAAAACACTGATCTAAAATATCATTTTTTAATAACTGCTCTACTATTAATAATGCTGATGCGCCTGAAACACATGTATTTGTAACTGTAGTACTATACCCGCTTATTTTAAATTTTGCTACTAAATTAGCAGTAATACTATTAATTCTTCCATAATTTTTTAATCTATCATCTATTTTTTTGTTCTCACTCGAATAGCCTAAATCTACTGCTCCAAGACTTGAAGCTACTATTAGACCAACTCTCTTATTATTTGCAATAGATTTTTCTGAAATATCTATTCGTCTAAGTGTCTCTCTAATAGAATCCTCACACAATAGATTTATTACTTCAGTTACTGATTTATTATCTCTAATAAATAATTTCCCATATTCGTTTGTATTTTTTATAGTTTTAGAATACTTTATTGCATCCCAAAGTTTATTAACTCCATTACCAAATGGTGTAATTAAACCATAGCTTTGACAATATATATTCATCACTCCTCATGCTAAACCAGATATTTTAAAATAATAGCATAAAATATCAATAATACACTTCCTAATATTCTTATTTTTTTATAAGATCCATCAATACTTTTTGTTTGCAAACCAAATAATCCTAATACAGTATTATAAAATGTAATAAAAACTGTTGGTTTTACTATAATAATTATTGAAAATAGAATTAGCGCTCCTAATAATATATAAAGAATGTACTTTTCCATTGTTATAAATTACCTCCTATTTTAAAATTACATTGTCATACAAATCAACATCTGTATTTTGCCCAATATTAATTTCTTCATAAACAGCATTGCCAATCAGATAATTATTTTTAAAATAAGCTTTATCTAAACTTGATATTTCATCATTAATAATTCGATTTTTACCCCATTTTTTTACAACATCTAAGTGTACTTTTCTTTTACATATATTTTCATTGTAGCAATTAGGATAATATAACTGAAAAAACCTTGCAGCAAAACAGATTCTTCCAACTGACAGCAATTTATTAAAATTATATGTAGTCACTTTGAATCCATTCTTTTTTAAATTATATGCTGCATCACCTTTGTGATAGTTTAACTCAAATTCTTTTACATTATATTCTTCAAATAATTTCTTTTTACTATGATCAAGACAAAAATATTGATTAAAAGCAGATTTTACATCATTGTTTTCACATTCTAATATCTTGGAACTCCAAGGACAATCAAAAAATGAATGTGTTAAAATACGTCCTATTACTGGATTAATTTTATTATTGTCAATTAAGTTCTTGCACATATAAAGTAACCCTACATCATTAAATACTACTTTTATCTTTTTTTTAGCTGCTATTTCGTTAATTATATTAAAAATTTTATCTATAAGTTTTTGTGGAACCATAGGTGTCACAATTCTAATATTCTTTTGTTCAAATTTATCAAAATTAAAAGTTCCCATACTACTTATAAAAGCATTAGCACAAGTTTCATGTCCTAAAACTATATTATTGCAAGATTCAATTTGAATACCTTGTACCAAATTAAAAACTTCCATCTTTACCTCCCAATCATATACTTTAAATCACTATTTCTATCAATAAATTTACACTTATTAGCTCTGCACCACTGTCTTTTCCACCAATATGGAAGATTTTCCTGCAAAGTTTTTGGCTCAACTTCATTCCTTAGTTTTTCTAGTGATTCTTTGTATAATGATATAACTTTAGCTATATATTCTGGATTTCTATCTCTCCCAACAATTTTTAGTGAATCAACCCCTGCTTCTTCTAATTTTTTCAAGGAACATATACTACAACCGCTTTCAACATCAAGGATATTATCATTCATTTCTATTCCATTCTTTTTAACACGATATGTATTTTTACAAGTAACTCCTGGGATAAAATCTGCATCATACCTTTCTCCAATATCGTGTTTAAAACTACACATACCATTATAAAAAGAACATCCTAAATATCCAATCGTTTCAATATCAATATTGGTCTTTTCTTTAATAGCTCTAATATCATCAATCGTAATATGATAAGAAGTTACAATACGTTTTACATTAAGTTTCTTAAAAAATTCAACCTGATAAACATTTAGCGTTTTCAAAAAAACACTTGCATGTACTTCTATATTATATTCTCTCTCTTTTAAATAATTTAATAACCCAATATCACCAACTACTATTGCATCTACTCCTGCATCTATTCCTCGTTCGATATAATTTACTGCATGGTCAATGAATTTCTTTCCTTTAAATATTTCATCATTAATAAAAGGAAAATTGCATAAAAAATTGACAGTAGTGTTGCTCTCTTTACAAACTTTCACAATTTCTTTCAACTCTTTAAAACTGCATAATATCTGCCTTCCATCATAAGCTGATTTACCTCTTCCTGTCATCGACATTTGAGAAAACAACTCATCATCTGCTCCTAAATAAACTTCTTCAGCTCCAGATTTTATAAATAATCTGGCTGATTCAACATTACTTACTGGTGCTAATATTTTCATAATTATAACCTCGTAATTAGAATTTTTTATATAAATGTCGTCTGATTAGCTAAAGCCAATCAGACGCATTTATACATCTTTTTATTAGCAGTGGTTATGTTCGAAATTCCAACCTGCCCATTGACATATTGATAAGCAAGCCTCATCTTCAACTTCTGCTCCTACTACGATACCTAAGTTTTCAAGTTCTTTCATGATATTTAGCCCCCCTTCATAGTAAATTTCTATTGTCACTAGATTTTTAATTTATAAGAAAACCAAAATCTAGGTACAAGCATTATTTTTACAATCAGTCTAATGTATATTTAACCTTTTTTATTAGCATCTTCTATTATGCAGTCATACATATGCATGTCCACATTTGAAGTATTGGTATATCTGATACTTCTTCCCTTTAAAATAACATTATAATTCACAGTACTATTACCTAAATAAATATCATTATTATTACAATATCTACAGCAAGAATGTATATTTTCCTTTATTATAGATTTTAAAGGACAACTTCGAATTAAAGTCACATTCACATATGGATATACCAATATTTTGTTAAAAGGAAAATTTTCTTCTATATTATTCTTGTTATATGTATTTTCAAAGTGCACTCCACTAACATGATACTGTTTTAATAAACCCCAACACTCTCTCATATTTAAAGATGTATTTTGTAAATTTTCTCTAATGCTCTCTTCTAATTTAAAATATACATTTTCAGTTATTGGAGTTTTTTTCTTTCTATTTAAAAGAATACCAGTTTCAATTCTAAATTTATCCTCTATATCACTACCATATAAAGTATTTATAAATTTCAATACTCCCCAATCATTAACAACTATACCTATTTTATAGTTATATTCTGCTATTTGTAATATTTCTTTTAGATTAACAAAATCTTCTTCAAATAAAAATGGTATAATAACTGATAAACCTATGTTTCTCTCTTTGCAATATTTTAGTAAATAATTCATTTCAGCTTTAGTAATCAAATATTCATTACAATGATAATCTCCAAAATAAATATGGTCATATTTATTCTGTATAAGCTCCAACTCTTTAATTTGTGATATTCTAATAGCTTTTTTCATTCTGTTTCTCCTCAATAATTTTACTTAGACATGGTAATTTTCTACAACTTTCAATATATTTAGAGTACAAATCACTGTTATTTTTATCATTTTCTATTAAAATTGATCTTAATATTTCAGCTGCTTCTTTTTCATTAAAAATTTCTACTATATTCATCAATGATTTTGTAACTTTGTTAACTGAATAAAATTTATTCAACACTTCTATAGCTGTTTCTGGAAATATCATATATCTTGATACTTCATTGAATTTATCATCAAAATACTCTAGTATTCTTTTTTTATTTTTCTGTGAAATATTACATTCACATTTTAACGATTCAAGCGTCCTTGATTTTGAATTAACAAAAGTTACGACTTTTACATTGCTTTGGATTGCTCTTGAAGCCATATTTGATATTGCATTAATTGTAATAACCAAATTACTTTTTTTTATCAAATAATCTGTTTCTTCAATCGATAGCTGAGAAAAACTTTGATCAATTTCTATGTTATTAAAATTAAAACTATAATCCCAATATCCAAAAGTAAAAACTTTTGCTTTAATATTTAAATCGTCAATATAAGTTAATATAGTATCTATAATTAATTTAAGACTTTTCTTCTCGTTAATATTACCTATTTTATCAATCCAATTTCCTATAGGAAAAAGTATTATTTTAGAATCATCATTAGTTGATTTATGTAAAATTTTATCAACTGTAGGTGCTGATGATACTCGATTTTTCAAAGCGCAATAACTAACATATTCTACATAATTTTGTATTGGATCATGTAATGGTACTGGTCTAAGAATTTTTTCAACCCAATTTGGTACTTGTAGACTTAAACAATCTGATCCAAAGATAGAACCTTCAACTGATTTTTTATAGCAATTCCCTATAGTATCTATAATATAAGTTTTAGCATTGGTATTTTTTAACCATTCAAAATAAAATGGAATCTTTATTAATTGATTTCTTTTGTACATATGATAATCTGTAAATAAAACTACATGAGGTTCAAATTTTTTAATAACTTTTTCAAATAGGATTTTATTAGCCATCAGATTATTTTTAAAATAGTATATTTTATCACTACTATTAGCTAAAATAAATTTTAACATTTCATGTCCTATATAAATAACTTCATGCCCACAACTTTTCATTTGTTTTGAAAAACTAACTGCCGTATACGACTCTCCAATACCAGTAGAAGGATATATAATAGTTAGTATCTTCATATCGTTACCCGGCTTTCTAATTCTATGGATAAACATTTTTCATAGTCTTTTAAATTATTTATATTTACATTAAACCCATTTTCGATAAGCATATTAACCTCACTTTTCATAATGAATTTATTAAGCCAATTAATAAAAGTAATGTTGTTTTTTGTATCTGATAAAGAACATGTACTTTTTTCGGAAAAAAAGCTTTTATTCAGTACTGCAATACCATTCCAATAATAAGAAGTCTTAATATCATAATCATCTGGTTTTTCAATGAGTTTAATTATTCTACCTTCATCATTTACTACTACATTGCAGCCTTTTTTTATATCATCAAGATTATCTGTACTCATTGCTCCTATATATGATCCTTTATTAATTTCGGCAACATCTGTAAAGAAATTTGGATTATTGAAATATTCATCTCCAAAAATCATCATAAAATAATTTTCATCAATATCATTCTCTACATTAGTTAATGCTTCTACAAGTCCTTTTTTTTCTTGTTCTAGTCGTATTATCAAATCAAATGAAAATTTTTCTTTGACATTTTTACTAATTTTATCAGCCCAAAATTTATCTTTTTTATTAATAACTAATAGCACTTTTTCTACTCCTAAAGGTACTATCCATTTTAATTGCTTAATCAATAGCGGCTCATCTATAACAGGTATTGCGAATTTCGGAATATAATCAGTTAATGGATATAACCGCTTCCCATCTCCTCCTGAAAGTATTACAACGGTCTTCACATTCATATTACGCCTCCAAAATTTCACTTACTATTTTGTTCTCAATAATGTTTAATCTATTATTTCTATTAACTACCATCTTTCTAATTTCGTCATTATAACAAAATTTCAATTTATCATTGTCAGTTTTTGTGAATTCCATTAACCCATTGCTTAATCTTTCTTTTATACAAGACATAGGATCAATAATTATATAATCATATACTAATTTTAATGTTTTTATTTTCATCATTTTTAATTTTCTTATTAGTTTAAGAGTATCTAACATTGTTTCTTTTGTTTCTTCAATAATATTTCTAGAGAAAAACAATGTAACTTCAATATTGTGTTTTCTACAAAATTCCAAAACTTTAATTAATTCATTATTAGTATACTTTTTACCGTATTCTTTTCTTATTTTTTCATTACCTGAATGTGCAGTTATTGCATAATGCATCCTACTGCCTAAATCAAATTCTTCTATAATATTATTAAAACTTGTGCTTGGAATCTGCCAAAATTCATTATACAGCTTTACTTTATTTATTTTAGAAAATTCAGTTAAGAATTTAGTATAATAATCTTTTCCAAAAGAACATATATCATGGGTTAGATTAATATTTTCAACTTCAAATCTTTTACTAATATTACGGATGTCTTCTAAAACATCTTCTGAAGATCTTTTTACTAATCTGCTTCTACCTAAATATTTATTACAAATTTCCTTAGCTCCATCACATGTTTTACAATTATATATACACCCACGTCCATTCACTAGCCAATAACTACTTCTTTTACAGCTTGCATTAGGAAATGGATAGTACAGTAAATATTTGTAATTTTTCATGAATGTTATATCTCCATACGAGATATTTTTAAAATTTTCTAAGATGTATTCGGAATTATAAATAATTATTTTGTCATCTTTTTTATAAATCAAATTCTTAACATCATATATGTCTTTACCTTTATCTAGCTTCTTTAATAAATCCAACAATGGTTCTTCACTATCTCCTTTTATAATAAAATCTATATTATTATTGCTGTTAATTATTTCTTTACAAAATAGTGAAGCTGTAAGACCACCTACAATAATTTTACTTGATGGATATATTTTTTTTATTAGATCAATATTCTTAAATGCTTGCTCTAAATGAACAAACCAATGAATTTCTATAAGAAAATACTCAAATCTATTTTTAGTAAGCCAATCATAAAACGAAAAATCATGATTTAACAATTTTTCTAGAGCAAGATTAATACCTACCATTTTTATATTACTTTTTTTAAGTATATCAGCAATTCCACATATTCCCGCAGGTATTACCCAATGATCAGCACCTTTTCCACTTGATGAATGAATAAAACATATATCTCTCATTGGTTACTCCTTTCAATTATCTGAGTACAAACACTCTTTACTATTAGGAAAATTAGAACAAACAAGTTTATTTTCTTTTACATCTAATAGGAATTCTTTCTCATTAATACTACTCTTTGATAAATTAATAGCTTTACTTAACCTTTTAATATCGCTCATTGTGTTTACAATATTTGTGGATCTAGATACAAGTTTAAGGCTATCCACTCCAATTTTATTTATTTTATATAAAGAACAAATTCCACAATTAATATTCTTATGAAGATTTTTATTTATTAAATGTAGCAGTTGTTTTTCATCTAAATTAAATTCATTCATTTGTGCTTTAATAGTGTCAAATCTAATTTGACATGTTGGAGAATAACCATATAAATTATCACCATTCTCATTTACATAACGAATGCCATGAAGCTGATTACAAAAACCATCTATATAAGTACAACCTTCATTAAGTATAAAAATTTCTAATTCTATGTTAGGAAATTTCTTTTTAAACAACGCTATTTCAGAAAGTTTGATTGATCTTGGCAGAATAATTCTTGTTACACCAAAATTATTAACATAAAAAGATATACTTTCTGTATTAAAGGCTGCACCTCCAGTACTAACATGTATTTCTATGTCTTTTGAAATATTTCTGATTAATTGCATAATACTAATATCAGAAACAATTATTGCATCTACAGACAAATCAGTTGCTTTTTTAATATATTCTGTTAGTAGAGGTTTTTGTTGATTAGTATATACATGTTCATTTAATGTTAAAAATACTTTTTTCTTTTTTAAATGAACTTCTTTTATAACGTTTTCTAGTTCATAGAAACTTGATAGATTTGAATTCTTCCAAGGTCTTCTATTAATTGCTGAAAAAGATCCAAATCTTTTTACCCAATTTTCATTGTATACACCACAATAGAATTCTTCTGCTTCACTATCAATAATTAATCTAAGGTTATCTAATGAACTTATTCCAGTACAAATCTTCATGATTTTATCTCATCCATTTCTAAAAAAATTAATATTTTTATAGCCAAACTTAATGTTTCCTTCATGCATTGGCAGTAGTAATCATCATGTTTGCAAACAACAGGACACACTCCGCCGCATATAAAACGTGCATAGCATCTTGAGCATGTTTCATTCTCGTATATTGTATTTGTTTTTTTGAATTGACTTAAATCACTAATTTGATATTGCTTTGAAATACACTTTTCACATTTATATAACTGACCATCATCATTTACGAAACAGCTGGTTGTTCCCGAGTCACATTTTCTAACCCTTCTTTTATTTTGCTTAATACAGTTTATAATTTTTTTTAAGGATTTCATATTAATTATTTTTTCAATATTATTACCTTTGCTAAATGTTTTAGAAAGAATTTTAATATTATCAATTAAGTTTTTACTAGGAATAATATAACAATTACTAACCAACCTGCTTATTTCATCATCTATTTGACAAATCATACTATCATCAATCTCATCATTTAAATGATATGTAATACTATTTGAATTACTATCATTCATAACCTCTAAATCATTTTTCATTGAAGCAAATCTAATTTGATTTGGTTTGGTATTCCAGTATTTCATTATTTTTTTAGATGTTTTTAATGCAGTTAGCTTGTTCTTTTTGAATTTTATACAATTTATCTTAATCAAATTACTAAAATCATAGATTGTTCCTATATCATCATAATTCTTGATAATATTTTTTTCTTTCCATTTATTCAATAATGCCATAGCTTTTATAGAATTATCATCTATATTTAAATCAACAGTTTTTTTTGATCTTATTATTTCTTCTAGTTGTCTGTTTAAGCGAAGAATAACTCCATTAGCTGGAGAAAAGCCAAAGATTTCTCCTCTAAATGTTATGGCATGAATATCTATATCCATCATTTATCTATTTTTCCAATTATATATTCTGCTAAGTTAGCTGCCTTATTAAAGTGCTTCACTTCCAGTTCGTCTTCATCAACTTCTATGCTGTACAATAATTCTAATTCGATAATAAATTCTAATATTGTAACTGAATTAAAATTTAATCCATCTTCTAAAAATGAAGTTTCTTCATTTATATCATTATCCAATTTTATTTCCATTTTCTCATTTAAAATAGTATTAATATCTTTTAAGATTTGTTTAACTTCCATTCTTATCCCCCCATTTTGTTATTATTACCTATATGAAATTATACTTTCTACAACTTTTTCAAGCCTTTTAAATATTGCATTATTATTAATTTTCAAACTGCTTACCATTTGAATTACTAACGTTATTATGTGTTTATTTATTTCACAAACTAACTCATTCTGTTTACCCTTATTAATATATCTACTAAAATAGCATGATCCTCCACATATGTATTTAGCCCAACAAGTACTGCATACCTCATATGAATCACAAGTTTTTTCATACCATTTGCCAACAACACTATCATCTATAAATCCAGATTTAATATTCCCCATCTTAGTCTCTGGATACATTGAATAAAAATCACATGGATAAATATCACCATTTGGTAAAATTGAAAATTTAGTTTTCCCAGCTTCACAACGATATAATGCTTTTTTCCCTGATATTATCCTAATCATTGCTTGTCCTAAAAAATTATTATAATCCAAAAGAGCCATAACATACTTCCATCGATTGTTTAAAATTTCTTCTTTAAGAAAATCTGCTAATTTAGTATAGTTCACTTTTATATTTTCAATATTTTCCTTGTTTATTATTTTGTTTGTATTATCACAATCTCTAACAACTTTCATTTGAACTTTTTCAAATCCAGAATCAACCATATATTTCAACCGTGATACATAATCATTATCCTCCGGCATTATAACAGAAAAAACGTATAATTTCCTTTCAGGACTATTCATAGCATTTATAATCATCCTACTAGCTTTCATTGTGTCTTTATAACTGCCTCTGCCATCTATGTATTTTCTATTTTTATCATGTTTTTCTATGTCACCGTCTATACTCATAGCAACTCTAATATCAGTTTTTTCTATAAAATCTAATACTTTTTCATTAATTAATACTCCATTAGTTGTAAATCCAATATCATATTTAATCAAATCATCAAGACTATTACAGTAATTGTATACCTCTTTAATTACTTCAAAGTTAGTTAAAGGTTCTCCACCACTTGTGAAATAGATTTCAAAATTATTTGCATCCTTTCCAATACCATTTCTAAAAAAATCAACAATTTCTACCGAAGTTTCTTTAGCCATTTTTCTAGGTAAACATTTTATTCTTTTACTGAAACAATAAGAACAATTCAATGGACATTCTAACGTGTTTTGAATGCTAAGATAATAATTCTTAGTATTTATTTTTTTAGCATCAAATGATTTTAACTTTCTTAAATATCCTTGGTTTTGTAAATACTCTATTTCTTCTTCAAAAGATTCTTTTGTTTTATTATCTAGAATTTCAGAAGTTTGAAAAAATGGAACCATCTGATCACTAATTTCAAATATTGATAAAGATTCTCCATCAAATACAATATTTTTTCCTTCAACTTGTGTTAATAAAAAATTAATCTTTTCCATTTAATATTCACCTCTTTTCCAGTTTTATTCCAAACATTCTAAAGGATCCATTTTTGATGCTTTAATAGCTGGTAATAATCCAAACATTAAATTTATTATTGTACAAAAGCTAGTGCTTAAAACTAAAGATAAATATGATATCTTTAAAGTTACAGGTGATATCTGATTAATAATCATTATTAGAAGTATACTAATTAATATACCAATAAAAATTCCTACAACCGAATATATTAAACTTTCAAATAGAAACTGCAAAACAATATCATTATTTTTTGCACCTACGGCTTTTCGAAGTCCAATTTCCCATTTTCTCTCATTAATTGACATTAACAACACATTCATAATACCAATTCCACTTACTATCAAACTAATTGAAGTAAGTAATGCAGTAGCAGCAATTACAATATTAAAAATTAATTCAAACCTTTCTTTATTCTCAATTAAGCTATCAATATCATATTTTGCATCTTTACCTTTTAGAATCAGCAGTTTTTGTGTTAACACAACTTTATACTGATTAATTTTATTTTCATCATCAACTGACAGTAAAATGTAGTTTATGCCATTAATGCCAAAGTATTTTTCCATTATGCTGTATGGTACATAAACATCATATGGATTATCAAAGTTTGTCACTGTATTAGTTTCAGGTTTATCAATATATCCAATCACAACAAACTCATGATTTTTAATCATTATTTTTTCACCAATTGGATTTATATTCTTATATAGAAATTTTTCTCTTATTTTATTTGAAATAACACAAACATTCTCTTCATTTACAATATTTTTCTTACTAATGAATTGACCATTAACTGGTAATTTTCTTATATGCTCAAACTCATCACTAACACCAATAATTCGTACATCTCCATTTGCATTATTCTGATTAATTGTAGAGTACTCAATTAAGTTTGGAGAAATATTATCTATACCTTGTATTTTAGAAAGAGAATCTAAATCTGCATTTGTTAAAATAGAATTTTCAATATTTGTATTTTTAGATATTGTAATCCAAAGCATATTGGTCCCTATTCTATCATATTCATTTGAAATAAAAATTTTTAAATTTTCACTTATAGTCATAACCACTATTATTGTAATAATCCCAATTATTATGCCTATAATAGATAACACAGATCTTATCTTATGTTTACTAAATGATTTGAATGCAATCTTTACAATATTAATAATTTTCATATGATCTCCTAGTCTCCAATATCAATTTTAAAATTACCACCTTCAGTACCATTGTCTATAATGACTCTTTCTCCACCAATCAAATCATAATTACCTGTTGTAATAACCAAAGCATTTTTATCTAAATTATCTGATTTTATAAAGACATTATTTGCTACTGTAAAAACAATATCAACTACATGTTTTTTTGCAAAATATTCTTCTCCTGATTCAGATTTTTTACATTCAAATACTACTGTTTTTTCATCTCTATTAACTACTGAAGTTGCTGGAAGCATTAAATATCCTTTATCATCACTACAATTCTGTTCTTCTGCTGTAGCCTTAATTTTAGAATCAATTTTTACAGATACAGGCATGTTATTCAATAATCGCTTTGTATCATTGTCTCTGTTAACATTCATACGAATGATATAATAATTCAAACCGTTATTTTGATAAACTATTGGTGTATATTCTGAAATTGTTCCATTAAGTTCTGTACCTTCAAAATCATTTAAATATATAATACCTGATGCATTATCTGCTAATTTTTTGTATTCTGATGCTGTTAGCTTAATTTCTACATAGAAATTCTCACTTTTACTTACATCATACAGATTAGCTATTGTTTCATATTTATTGCATATCGTATTTATCTTGATATCCTGAGCTAAGTAAATATATCCATTAGAACATGCTTTTATTTCGATATCTTGCTGCTCTATTAATCTTTTTTTATCTTCACTTAATGATAATTTATCTGCTTGTTGATTCTTTAATTCAAACATTAAACCATCTAGTTCTATTTTTAGTAATTCTAGCGTTTTAATAAATTCAATATTTTGCTCTTTCAATTTTATGTTCAATGAAGCTGTTTCTCTCAAATACTCTGCCTTTGGAATTAATTGAACATCATATTTGTTTTTTTCTTGAACTATTTGCTCTTCAATTAATTTATTTTTTTCGTTTATTAATGTTCCATAGTTTTGAATTTCATCTTTTTTTAACAATATCTTTGAATTTAATGTCTTAATTTCTTGTTCTGCGTAATTTAAATTCATATCTACCTTTGATAATTTATCCTTATAAGCTACTTCATCTATATAATGCCCTCTAATAAACGGTGTACCTACATTAACATAAATACCATCATCAATTAATATTTTATCTACAGTTAGCGCTTCATCTAAAGACATACTAAATATTGAGTTGTTTTTTAATTTTAGTGTGCCTTTTGCATTTATTGAGGTCTCAACATAATCTTTTACTTCTACATTTTCCACCATTACTTCTTTAACATTATAGTTTTTAGTTTTATTTGAATTATTCAGATAAATTATTAGTATTAGTATTAATACAGTTATAATAAAATAGTAATACTTCTTTTTCATGATTTACCTCCGTTAGTTGACCCAAGTAACAAAGCTTAAAATATTAATATGAGATAATGCCCACACTATGAAAATAAATACAAGTGCTTGAATCCAAACATAACTTTTATTAGTAATACCTAATAATTTTAGTCTGTTCAATAAGTAGATAAACGCTAATACTGTAAAAAAATTAATTGTTTTAAGAATAAAATTAATAGTATCACTTTGAATATTTATATTCTTAGTAAATAAATCTAACCCCATTGTAAAATCGTTATATTCTAGAAGCTGAGTTAATACAACATCGTAAGAATTACCAATACTTATTAAATGATCACTACTAATTAAAGTACCTAGCAATAGTGGAACTAAAATACTCATTAAAATAATTAATAAGAAAGTACTATATGTTCGCTTTAGACCAATGGTCTTTGTATCCAAATTTTTTATTTTACTGTATACTCCTGTAATTGCATATACAATAATTACAGCTATAAAATAAATAAATGTCATAAATATTACTTTTGAAAAACTAGCAATGTACTCGAATCCCAAATTGTTCCATTCTGTATTTTTAAGTAGCTTATCCATTTGCGAAACTGATAGTTTCCACGATAGTATTACAGTAATTCCAATTGCTAGTAATAGCAATATGCCCTGCATTATCTTATTAAGTTTAGGTTTTTTGCTACTTAAAACAATTTTTTCTTCCATATTACACCTCACGCTTCTAATTTTTCATAAACATTCTTTTTCTTATTATAAATAGTAATTATAATAATCGCAGTTAATAAAACAATTATAGATATACCTTTTGAAAATAGTAGTTGTATGTCTGTATTTGTTAAATACTTAATTTTTATTATATTTCCACCACTGCTTATAAAGTTCCATCCAAAATGTATACTTACGCAAGCATAGAAATTAATTTTTTTGTATACGTAATATAGAATTAATGCAAATAGGAATAATGTAATCCATCCTAGTAATCCTTGTACACTTAATGGATGTAAAACAGTAAATAATGCTGATGTCACAAACATAATGATTTTGTCATTTAATTTAATGTTTTCTAAAATATTAATATAAAATAATCGAAAAATTAATTCTTCATAAGTCACTGAAACTAATGTACATATTATTCCAAGTGAAATGCTTTCAGCAGAGATTATTTTTATATGTATACTGTCTATCATGTCAAATGAATATCTCAACCCAATTATTATTGATATCAACAGCATACCAAAAACTATACTTGATAAAATTACTACTGATAAATTCTTTTTATTTGTATGGAAACTTTTTTTATTAACCTTTACTATCTTAAATACAATTTTTATGTACAAAAATGTTATACAAGTCCTAGTTATAAGTATCGCAAAATTCCACCAGCTAAAATAATTTTTTACTTTAATTCCTGATTTATTTAATAAAAAATGTACCGCTATGCTAAAAATACTATCTATTATTATAAAACCAATAAATGATAATACTATAATAGCTATAATTTTAAATAACTTTTGCAATCTATTCATATATCCCCCTTATAACGCCTTACTAAATACCTCTTTGTAAAATAAACACAAAGGATCTTTAGTGTATATAGAACCTGTATCTATATAAGAATTTGCCATGCATCCTCCACCGCATAATAGTCTTACTTCACAATCAGAACACTCTTGTACAGTATATAAATCCCTTGCTTGATAAACCTTTGCTGCCTCAGAAGTCATTAATTCTTCAACCGAACTATTTTTTATATTTCCTAGTAAGTGTTCTTTTTCTATCATATTAGGACAAGGATAAACATCTCCATTTGGCATAATATTTAACATACTCAAAGCTGCACCACACTTGCTCTTACATCCTCTAAGTAAAGGATTTATCGTATCTTCCTCAACAATAACACCTAGTTCATCTAATACCTTATTTTCAAATGCCATCATTTTTTCAAAATTATTTGCAAGCACTAGTGGATCAACGCTTAATAATTCACTGTTGCAACGTCCTCGTCCACTTTCGAAAAATACTGAGAAATAACACTTAATATTATTTTCTAAGCAGTATCTATATAAGTTAAGGTTGTCATTAATGTTGATGTTTGTTAATGTCATTGCTAAAGTAATATCTTTTACCAGATGCTCCTTAAGTAATTTTATGCCTGCCAATATTCTTTTTTTTGTTCCTTTACCTCTTATTTGGTCGTTTAATTCTTCAGACATTCCTTCTAGACTAACCATAACGCTTATCTTATATTCATATATTAATTTACATAATCTAGGTGTAAGTAAAGTTGCATTTGTATTAATACTTACATGTTCAAAGTATTGATTAGCAAGCTTTAAAATGTATTCAATTTCATCCTTTAACAAGGGTTCTCCGCCTGAAATAACTAACGAAGTAAAATTATATTCTTTTAGTTTTTTAAATACATTTTCAATTTCATCAACATTAAGCTCTACTTCATCTGAAACTTTATCATTTGCAATATAGCATTGTATGCATTTTAGATTACATTTTCTTGTTATTACGAAAAATGCACTTTTGTTAACATTTTCTATTTTTGTTTCTTTATTTTCAGTAAACAACATTGAAGCTAATGCTAAAATTCTTTTCCTTCTTAGTCTACTTTGAGGGTTTAAATCTTTATAAAAGTCTCTAAAACGTTTTCCATTAAACTTTTCAAAGGTCTGAGCAGTTTTAGAATCTAGCTTAAACCATTTTTTATTATTATCATCAATATATAACATTCCATTTTGTAATGGGTATTTTTTATAATTATCTAATTTGATAATTTCTTTTAATAAATTCATCTCATCACCCTCGAACTTATATCTTTTAACTTCAATGATAAGTCTCTTTTGCTATCAGTATTTAATATTAATTCTTCATATAAATTCTTTATTGCACTGCAATCTCCACCTTTTTCAAACAGATTACCAGATTGCTGATAATCGTATGCCATGCATCCACCTTTGCAGAAATATCTAACTTCACATGCACTACATTCATCTATAGAATTAACATTTCTAGTCAATATTTGTTTTGATATAACACTTTTTTCAATAACTTTGTTTAAAGATTTTTCATTAAATAAATTACCTATCTTAAATTTATCTGACATTAACAGTGGACAAGGATATATGTCACCGTTTGCATCAACAGTTATTTGATCTTTACAAATACCACATGAAAGAGAAATCTTTGATTTCTTTTTATAGTAAGTATTGATGTTGTATCTAGTATAATTTAATTCATCTGCTTTTTTCCAAGATCTAATAAGAGCTTCTACCTTATCTTCGTTATTAATTTTAAGTTTATCGTAATTTTCTATACCTCTTCCATAAGGTGTAAAGAAATTTAACTCTAAATAAACATCAAACTCATTAGCTAGTTCTACAATAGACTCAATATTCTCTAAACTTATTTTTGTGATAGTTGGAGATATTAAGATATTTTTATGTCCAGCTGATTTGAGTTTTTTTAAACCTTTAATAGCTCTTTTAAAAGAACCTTTTCCTCTTGTAGCATCATTTATTTTTTCAATACCACTATCAATGCTAATTTGAATTTTGTTAACATATTTTGTTAATAACTCAGCCTTTTTTTCATCAATTAGCGAGCCATTGGTAACTAATCCAATGCTTTTAAATCTTCCCTCAGAAAACTTTAATAATTCTTCTAAATCTTTTCTTAATAGTGGTTCTCCACCAGATAACACCAATTCTTCAATTCCATCTAACTGTAATTTCCTAATTAAACTTTTATATTGATTTGTAGAATATTCTTTTTTACTCGTGCTATTTGCATCATATGAACAGTAAGAACACTTAAAATTGCAGTTTTCTGTAATGTGAAAATAACACATTTTCACTCTTATAGCATCAGTTTTAGTGCCGTGGATTTTCTTAATATTCTCAGTTTCTTTAGAAATAAAATAGTTCTTCAATAAAAATTGTAAAAAGCTATTTGCTGTTTCATCAGAAATATTATAATCCTGTTTCAGCGTAGTTATTGCTTCATCTTGATTTTTGTTTAATATACTACTCGCCATTTCATATGCATGTTGTGATAACTTCACCCATGATCCCATGTAAGTATTAAAAAGCAATACATGTGAATTATATTTAATTTCATCAGTATTTTTATCTTTGACTATTTTCATACGCCCTCCTATGAATAACACTACAAAAGTAAAAATAGTAAATTATACTTTTGCAAATAAAATAGTTTCACACCAATCATTGCATTTATGCGATATATATAACTTATACTCTGGTACAAGCTCTAATATAAAATTTGGTATTTCTATTAAATCCTCAGCTTTATGATATATAGAAATTGCAAGCTTTGGTTTAAAACGTTTAATAATCTTTGCTGCTCCTTTTAAAGCTTCAAGTTCGCTTCCCTCAATATCCATTTTAATAAAATCTATATGATCGATTTTTCTATCTTCAAATAAAAAATCTAGTGTTGTCATTTCAATAACAGAATTGCAGCTTTCATTATCAACTACCTTCATATTTAATCCGTTTCCATCCATTTTACATTTACAGCTACTAGACCAAATTCCATAAGGAATTACTGTAATATTCTTTGACAACTTATTTGTATTAATATTTTCATATATAATTTTCCTATTTTCATTGAATGGTTCCATGACATACACATGTCCATTTTTCCCTATTTTGTCGTAAAACCAAATAGCTGTTTCTCCATGATAGCCGCCTAAATCGAATACAATATCACCCTTTTGAGGGTATAAAATATCTTCTAATAAGTATTGATTATTTCTCCAAATTTCATTTACAACAGACTCATTAGATCTAATTTTATAATTAGATACTTGTACTATTTTTTCATTTATAACTATTTTTTCATTATTCAATTTAGTTTTATGTACAGGTCTTGGTATATATTTATCTACCTGCTCTAATTCTAAAAAATTTAATGCTAAAAGATATGTTAATCTCCATTTATAAACATTTTTAGATTCAATATCAGCAAGTTTGTCATATACATTTTGAAAATCTTTAGCTCTAGACATATACATTATTAGTGTATTTCTTGCAATTGTTTTAACATATTCTCTTGAAATATAATATTCACAGACTTTATTTATTTCATCAAAAGCATCAATCTTACTACGATCTATTACTGCTTTTGAATTTTGATATTTTAAACTTACTTGTGCTAATTCTTCTTGTAGCTTTTTTTGTTGATTTATTATTTTTTCCCTATCCTTTTGAATTAAACGGATTATCAATTCAATAGTATGATTTAAACTCATCTTACACCAACTCTCTACTTATCATTAAATTGAATCCTTTCTACTAACCCATCTTTAATCACAATCATTTTATCTGTTTGAGAAGCAATTTCCATATTGTGTGTTACAACAATTACTGTTATTCCTTTTTCATTATTTATTTTTTTTAATAAATTTATAATTTTATACCCTGATTCAGTATCTAGATTACCTGTAGGTTCATCCGCTAAAATAAACTTAGGATTATTTACAAGTGCTCTAGCTATAGCAACTCTCTGACATTCTCCACCAGACATTTTCATCGGTATGTGATCTATCCTATGAGATAATTCAACTTGATTAAGTAATTGTTTTGCTCTTTTTATTGATTCTTTTTGACTGATTTTATTATTATAAAGCATTGGTAATTGCACATTTTCAAGTGCTGTATCATCAGGAAGTAAATGAAATCTTTGAAAAACAAAACCAATGGTTTTTTGTCTTAATTCTGCTAATGAATTTTCGGATAGCTTTGATATATCAATTCCATCAAATATTATTTTCCCAGATGTAGGTGTATTTAAAGCTCCAAGCATACTTAATAAAGTTGATTTTCCAGATCCAGATGGTCCTACTATAGATACAAAAGCTCCATCTTTAATTTCAAATGTCATTCCTTTTATAACCTCAACGAGCTTTTCATTTTCCTGTCCATAAGTTTTTACTAAATCTTGAACAATTATCATATGCTCATCCTATATCCTTATTCTGATTAGTTATATTAGAGTTACTTAAATTTTGCTTATACAAATATTCAATTTTTTCTTTACTTTTCATACTTAACACATCTTGTACATGATTTGACATGAAAATATGATTAGTTAATATAATGATGAACTTTGCAAAGTCACCTTGAAACTTTTCATTAACAATATTTCTAATAACATTTTTAAATTTCATAGATTCCATAGACCAAAACCTTCTAATTACGAATATAGTCCGTTGTGAAAAAATCAAATCTTCTTTGGTCATAGTATTAGATAAAACAACCTTATTTAAGTTATTAACATCAATTTCATATCCATAAATATCTTTTTGTGAATATAGCTTTGTATTTGGTAATAATTTTAATAGATTCGCAGTTATGTTTAAATTCCCTAAATTGAAGCAATAATTCAAAGAATTAAAATAATCTCTTAGTGCTTCCCCAGGTAAACCGATTATCAAATCAATTACACTGCTAATCCCTTTATTTACAATTTTTTTAATATTTTTAGAAAAAGCAACTTCATCATGATACCTATTAATAAGTTTTAATGTTTTAGTATTAGATGTTTGAAGTCCAATTTCAAGGTTATTAACCCCTACTTTTTTCATTAAATCTAATAATTCATCATCGATTAATTCAATCTTTAATTCAAACCCAATATTAATATTCAAACCTTCTTTTAATATTTTCTTGAATAATGTCTTTGTTCTCTCAATATTGTAATTTAATGTACCATCTAAGAATGAAAAATTACTGTACCCTTTTTTTACCAAAGTTTTCAATTCATCAACAATTTTATCATTATCTTTACATCTAAAAAAAGGATTTGAACCAGCACAATAAGAACACTTGTAAGGACAACCTCTACTACCCTCTACATATACAACACCAAATTTTTTATAGTAACTTTTTAGTTCATCGTGTAAAATAAATGGGCTTACAACCTCATCTAAATCAACAATATTATCTTTTGTCCTCAAGTTTTTAATAATTTCATTGTTCTTACTCTTATATACTGCTCCTTCAATTTTGATATTAGATGATTTAATATCCTCTTTTAAATATAATTTGTTGATTATATTCATCATAGTTAATTCCCCTTCACCAATGATTAAGAAATCAACAAATCCCTTTCTTAATAATTCTAATTGTTCATCTTCATCATAAGTTATACTTGGTCCACCAAGTATAAGAGCAATATCTCTAAATTTCTTTTTAATAATTCTACAAAAAGGTAATATGCTACTTAAATTCCATATGTAACATCCAAATCCAACTACGTCATATTTCTTGCTTTTTAATAATGATAATATTTTCATTCCATTTAACTTCGAAAATACTTTTACATCAAAATTAACATCTCTATCTGGGTATTTTTTTTTGTAATAATCTACAATATTATACTGTCCAATTGGCGGATATTGAGAATTAAGTGCATTAATCATTATCAATAATATATTCATTTTTACACCTCTAATGTTTAATTATAATAATTTAAGCTATATATTGATTTTAAGATAAGTTAAAAATTATATCACGTTCACGTTCATTTGTTTCAATATCATCTATTTCATTTTTGGACAAAGCTATAAATTCATCAATGCCTATTTCAGCTCTGACTAATTTCTTGAAATATTCTATTTGTTTATCTTTGTGCAAATCATAAAATAACTCATGATTTCTCTTTTCATCTTCTTCTCTAACTTTTTTGTTTCTTGCATGTTCAATGTGATAATTTTTAGCACAATCATTCTTAACAAATATTCCTCCAGCTTTAAATAAGCGATATCCTAATTCTGTATCCTCAAGACCCCATCCTTTAAATCTTTCATCAAACGATCCAACTTGTAACAGAAATTCTTTTGACATACCAACATTTCCAGTAGTAAAAGTTATCCAAGCAATTTCTTTATTTTCAAAGCCTTTTTGTATTTTTCTCCAATAATATGCAAGTCTTGATTTTTGCGTGAATTCAGATGTATTATTATCTATCATATCAACAAATTCTTTGTGTTTCTTTTCAAAATTCGATCTATAAATGTTATATCTAGCACCTAAACTTATTATTTTTTTATTGCTACCTTGTTTTAAACAATCATAGTGAGCTTGGACAAAATCCTCACAAACAATTCGATCATCATCTAAAAACAATATGTATTTTCCCTTTGACACCTTAATTCCTGTATTTCTTGCAATTGATCTTCCTTGATTTTTTTGATGATAGTATTTAATATTGGGATTCTTATCCATGCAAGAAGTTATTATTTCTTTTGTCTCATCAGTAGATCCATCGTCAACAATTATTATTTCATACTTCAAATCAATAACATTCTGTTTTTCTAAGCTTTTCAAAGTAGCTTCTAAATATTTGTATTTATTGTATGTTGGAATGACTATAGAAATATCCATTGTAGCCTCCTTATATTTGTAATTTTGATATTCCTTGAACATTATTAATTAAAACTTCATATTCATGTAAATTTAGTGATTGTTCACCATCAGACATTGCTTTAGATGGGTTATTATGAACTTCTACCATAATACCATCTGAATAACATGCTAGTGCAGCTCTTGACATTGGCATAATTAGACTTCTATCTCCAGTTCCATGACTTGGATCTACTATTACAGGTAATTGAGTTCTTTGCTTTATTATTGTAACAGCTGATAAGTCTAAAGTATTTCTTGTACTAGTATTAAATGTTCTTATGCCACGCTCACACATAATTATGTTTGTATTACCCGTTTTAGCAATATATTCAGCTGCTAAAATCCACTCATCAATGGTTGCACTCATCCCACGTTTCAATAAAATAGGCTTACCGGTTTTACCTACAGCAGTTAATAATGGATAATTGTACATGTTTCTAGACCCAATCTGAATAATGTCCAAATACTCAATAGCTTCTGTTAAATATTTTTCTTCCATGATTTCTGATACTACAGGCATGTCGTATTTTTTACCAGCAGCATATAAATATTTTAAGCCTTTAATACCTAGCCCTTGGAAAGAATATGGACTAGTTCGAGGCTTAAACGCACCTCCACGAAGGACTGAACAACCAATTCTCTTTAAAGCCTTTGCAATATCAAAAATCATTTCTTCGTTCTCAATTGCACATGGACCTGAAATTATTATTGGTTTTCCACCTTGAGATATTGCTAATTGATTATCGCCAAGACCAATATTTACTTTTTTTCTATGTGTACTGTGAATAATTCTTTTTTCCATTTAATTCACCACTTAAGATTTTATTTGTTAATATTTCTTGTTAATGCCGTTTTATAGTATTTTCTAATTATTATATTAATTTTATTAATTTTATTAATTTAAGCTAAATATGTAATATTAATATTTCTATGGTTTTTTATGAATTTCATGTCTATATTAACATGTTATTATTTTTAATTCAAATTTAACCTATTCATAAAATTTCTTTTATTATTAAAATATTTTGTATTTTTACATTTTTTTTAGCATATAAAACTTTTTTTTACATTATAATATTAAACTTTAAGTAATAAATGATTAATTATTTCATTTTTTATTTATTATGTTAATATTGTATGAAATTTTACAAATTAGCCATTCTTGTAATTGTTACAAAATGTTAATAATGATAAAATATACGTAAATAATGTATGTTATTTTTATAAAACTTATATGTTGAAGATGTGTTCAATGAAAAAAAAGTAAAAAAATTAGTCATGATTTTTATTTAAAAAATCATGACTTTTAATGTATTTACCTATCTATTTTCCCATTCTACTTTAGCTTGAAATACTTTTTTATCTAAAATACAATTAACTCCTTCTACATACCATGAGTCGGTATTTTCGGGATATTTACCTCTGTTCAATTGAATATTTTGATTCATTTGACACTCTGACAAAAAATTAATATGTATTTTACTTAATCTTTTCTTATTATAAAAATCTTGATCAAAAGAATTTAACGCCCACTCCACATATTTTTCATTATTAACATGTTTATTCATATCAATATCAGTATATCCAACATGCTTATCATAAGAATGTTCTAACTTTTCTGGTTCTTTTATTTTCCCTGGTATTTCATCAATAGCATGTTTACCTTCTATCATTATAAATTCTGAAGGAAGCTTGTTTAGTTTTTGAGGACGTTTTTTTACACTATCTATAACAAGCCATGTTGATGATGCCTCAGCTACCTTTATACCTTGATCAGTTGTCAAAACATAATCTCTTAAAGCAAAAAGTCTATCAGTACCTTTTGCCCACGTCGAAACTTTCAAGTTAGTTTCATATGTAGGATAGGAATATATTCTTACTTTCATCCTAGATAGTACCCAATATATACCGCTATCTTTAAGTTTCTCAATACCATAATTCGAATTATCTGCATGTTTTGCAGCTGCTATTTGCATGAAATTAAATATAGAGCTAACCTTTAGCTCATTATGATAATCAACTTCATAACCACGTATTTTAAACTGTTCTTCCCACTCTTGCTTCAAATTTTGCCACCCCTTTTATGTAATACTTGTTAGTGAAAATATCACTATACAATTCTCCCAAACAATCTTAAATTTTATCCTAATCAACATAATTATATCTCAAATCAATGTCAAAATCCACCATTAAAAAACAGTGTAATCCCTCTATAACTAAATTAATAAATTATTCTAAAAACACTTATCTAGTATATATCATTCTCTCAGACTTATTCTTTTAGGTACTCTAATAATGAAAAATCTATTGTGGTGAAAACAACGCCACCGTCCCCTACAACTGCTTCTTAATAACAGTTTTTGATAATATATTTTCATCACATTCGTTAACAGTTTTATTATCAGGTGCCATAACATATAGGAATATAGTTACACCCCATTTTTTGAAATATTTTGCAACAATTCTACCTTTAAGCTCTATTTCACAAAAATCATTTTTTACAACATATTTTTTCATAGGTTTTCCATACTGAATATATGCTCTTTTTTTCTCTATAAACTTATGTATTGGACTATTAGTTTTAATAACCGCATCAATTATCGTCCAACCTCCATACCCTGCATATAGTTCGTTGTTCTTAATATTATCAATACTATACTCAATTTTAATTTTACTTTCTTCACACCCTAAGCTTTGAAGAACTAAATAATTAAGATCATATTTGGGTACAGCTATAATTTCATTAAGTATTGGTTCATTATTTAATGTAAATGCAAAAGGTTTGTCATCTCCATTATTTTTCACAATATAGCTACCATAAAAACTGCTGTAATAATCTGATTGTGGATTATAATAATTAGAAGAACCTTCAATTGTATCAAATGCGCCAAAATTATAAAGTATAGTTAATGATAAATTTTTCTTCATATATCTTGAAAAACCTACATCATCATTAAAAAATAAAACAAAAGGATACCAATCTTTTTTTGATGTACTTAACCCACCAGGGATTTTAATTTCTATATTTTCCTTTGTTAATAAGCTATTTTGCTTTTCATAGTTACTAAAAAAATACATTACTACATAGCTCCTTACTTGATAATACAAGGGAGTTTTTGTGAAAATATAAAATAATATAATTGTTATCAATAAAATAATTTTTAATTTTTTAAATACTTTCATATGATACTCTTCATTCTTTTTATTTTATGTTTAGTATTCCCTCTTTTATCTTATATATTTTCCTACTGTATTTGACCCATATACTTTTTTATTGAAATTTCAAAAAACTTTTTCCAACATTACAAGCTTCTTATTTTTGTAAGCATGTAAATATCATGTAGTATTAATGCTTTTTCTATTTCAAACCAATCGTCGATCCCAAGGACTTTTTGTACTATTGGGAATCGACGATTAATTTTAAATTCCTGTCTTTAAATATTTCTAACCATGTATTTTAAGCTCAATTTATTTCTCATATTTTAATATTCTTTGGATAAGTCGTTCTCTAAGTTTATCAACTTGTTCAAAATCCATATTAGGAATATAATATTTTTCCATAATATCATGCATTTTTTTTGCTGTAGATATATTTGATATTGCTGTAGATATCAAAAACTCAAATATTTTTCTATCCGCTTCTATCTCCTTTTGATATTTACTTACAATATCTTCAACTAAGAAGCTTTCTAAATCTATAACCTTAAAATTGTTAGTTCTATAACTATTGCTACTGGTTAAGCTTACTTTAAGCTTAGGTATATATATTGATTCAATCTTGTGTGGTTTTAATGGTGTATGGTAAACCTCGACAAAATACCCTAACTCAATTGCACGTTTATAAACCTTACGCATTATAGTAGTTTTACCTGTACCTATATCTCCTTTTAAAAAATACACTCTTTCTGCATCTTGTAAAAAAGACTCTGTATACTCTATCCAGCCATTTGGTGTATACGCACTACCAAACATATGTCTCTGTTCACCTTGGATAACACTAGGGTCCTGACCACAAAATATTTCTTTAATCAATGTATCACATACTACATTAGATAATCCAAATTCTAAAGCTTCTTTATTTTTATCTTCTATAGTTTCATAACTATATTTCGCAGCAGCTAGATATTTATAAGCTCTCTTGAAAAGTCTTCCAACTTCTTTATTACATCTAATTATATCATTCTTGTCTTTCTCCATATTCTCAAAATTCCAATAATTACCTAGATTTATTATCTCATCAACCGCACCAGGGTTAACTGGATCTACAACATGTGGTGCTGTTCCGTCTAAAAATGCTACTCTTAGCTTTGGTATCACTAACCCATCTAGTGACTCATTATCTGAAGAACAATGATGTAGCTCTATATCATATCCTCTATCTAACATCTCAGCACCAATTTTCTTCATCAATGATGATTTACCAACTCCAGGTCCACCTTTTATAACGATTTTCCTATTTGCATCTTTCTCAATAATATAGTCATAATATGAGTAAAATCCTTCTGCTGTATTCCCTCCTGGAAACATATCTCTAACCTTAGCCATGTATTATCTCCCCTTTTTTATTAATACTATAATTATATTTATTACATATTATCCTATTGTATTCATTTTGGTTTTATTAAACCTAGATTATTCATAGAAAACTATAAGTAGAGAACTAAAATTTATGATTTTATGAGAATCGCTTAATCCCTATGAAAAATTGAATAGGAGATTCATTTATTAAGATCTGATTATAATGTATCCATTAAATGGATGACATGCCAATTGGTATGCCGTCGAATTCACTGAAACCTTCTAATTCAGAACTATACAGCATATTATTTAGCCGTTATATGAATAACTTCCTGCATAAGAACCTTCATTGTAATCACCTGATAAAAAAGAAAAATACGCCTACAAAGGTAGCTAGAGGCCTAATTCTTACTAATACTTGTTCAACATTCGTCTATAAAATAAAAAGGAGAAAGCATTTTAAAGCCTTCTCTTTGTAAATTTGATTAAATTTCTTGTTTGTACTTTTTAAGTTCAAATAATGAATCTCTCTATTTTTTTAGTGTAATATATTTTATGATTTCTAATCAATCATACAGTTATACACACCAATCAATATTTTGCGCTTCTGCAATTATTTCATCAGGAAATCCTACATACTTCAAAAGTTTTATTGCATTTTTTGAAGTTGATGCTCCATTATATATTTTATAATCAAAAGAAATGTCTCTTTCTTGTATTTTTTCAGTAAAGTGATAGTTATCATAAACATTATCTAAAATTTGTGTTAACTCAAAGTCATGTGAAGCAACAATGGCAAAACAATTCTTTTGGTATAAAAACTTTAGTATCGAAGCTGAAGCTGCAATTCTTTCTTCAGTATTGGTTCCCCGTAAAATCTCATCAATTATGCAAATAATTAATCTTTCTTCGCTTAAATTTTCAATAATCCGTTTCAAATACTTAATTTCTTTTATGTAATAACTTTCTCCTGCCATTAAATCGTCACGTACAGCCATTGAAGTGATAACTCTTGCATATGGTAAAACCATCTGTTTAGCCATGCAGGTGTGTATATTTTGTGCGAGAATTACATTTATTGCAACAGTTTTTATATAGGTAGATTTACCCGATGCATTAGAACCAGTAATAATACAACTCTTATCTAAATTAACTGTATTAAAAACAGGTTCGTCAATCAATGGATGATATATTTGCTTCATTTGTAGTACATGTTCTTCCCTAAATGTCGGCGTGCAATATAGAGGAAGACTTTCCCTAAATGAAGCTATAGTTATTGCCATATCAATCTCACCAAGTATTTTATATAACTCCATAAATTCCTGTTGTTTATCCTTCAACTTAGATACAATTTGGTCATACTTCACAAAATCCCATAAAGTCGCACCAATTAGATAATCGTATAACAATCCTAGAAAATCTCCAGAAAATCCAGCATCCTTTTTCATTTGAATTATGCTGATCATATTTAATAATTTTTTAAATGGAACAACTTTTTTCTTTAAGTCAAAAAATTTATTTTCATATGAGAGCTTCTTAGTATCAGCAATTTTATTTCCAGTATTTATAACACCAACGATAGTTTTTAACATTTCAAGATGAACCTCATACTTAATCTTTCCTGTGGCATAAATTATCATATTCACAAAAAGAATACCAAGCGAAATAAATAAGAATTTCGGATCTAATAGGACAATTGCTGGAATTACTGATAATACTAACAATATCTGCATCACCTTATATTTCAATATGCCCGAAATTTTGTTTGAATCTAATTTTGCCATAAATTGCGGTAAATAATAGTCGTTATTTTTTTTCCCGAGACAACTAAGTAAAATCTGTGTTTCTTCTCTTTCCTTTTCATTAGATTTAAAAAATGAAACTTTTTTTTCAAATAATTCTCTATATAATTTATTTTTAGGCAGGCAATGGAGTTTAGAATATAATATCTGCTCACCTACATAGGAACAACAATTATTAATTCGGCAAAATATATTGTTCATTTCCAAATCGTTCCATGTTACATCATCTATCTTTTCATCATCTAATATTGATTGTGTGTATTCACTCCAATGATAACTAATTCTTTCACTGTATTTAGCTGATACAGGCTTTTTACCATATTGTTTTCTTATCCTAGCTCGTAATTTTTTAATATTATTTCTTCGTTGCAGCCTCATTACAAGATATACAATAATAAGTATACTAATGATAGTTACTACTTGCATATATTTTCCTCCTATTAATAAAAAACTATTTATATTTTCAAAAAAGCTTCTAAACACTTTTCTACATTTTCTTCTGTTTTACCAAAAGCCAGCATCCACAAATTCATAGCGTTCTCATTAACAAATCCCTTAATACTAAACTTTCTTTGTGTAACATGAATATTACAACCTTTTATTTCTTTTACTATTCTTATATCTTTAACCTCTGAAAACGGTTCACCATAATTTATAATCAAAACTGACGGTATTTGATACTTCATTATATCATAAAATAATTCTAAGTTAGTTGTATCATTTGTATTTTTACCAACTATTTCACGAAATGTAATGAATGATACAAAAGGGCAATAAAAAATGCTGTGAAAAAATGTACACAACAATAAAATGCTATTCGGTAAAGAATTAATAAAACTCAAAAAAATATATGAAAAATTAAAAGAAACATTACAAGAGAAGTACTAAGAAATTAAATATAAATGTAGAAATACAAAGATATTAGAAAGTCTAGATTAATAACCAATGCAAAGATTTTTATAAGTTTGTCTACTATCTAAAAATTAAGCTTATAATTTAATTTCCATTTTAATAAATATCTTTCACTTGATTAATCTATATTGTTCATACATGTTACATATGTAATGGGGGGGATAACGAGGCGGTTAAAATATAAACGGTAGTAGTAGGCATATACTACTAACATGTAGTTAATTTATTTCTCCGAATCTTGTTCAAATGATAATATTTAGCCATTACTATACTTTAATGAAGCGTGAAGATGAATAATTAATAAGATTGATATTTGGTATTAATGGATAAGATTAATTATATGGAAAATTATAAAGGAGTTTTTATAATAAAATCTAGTATACTTATTTATACCAGTTTTCATACTTCTTATTACAGAAGGGATTTACATATTAGTAATGGCATATAGATATTTAATATTTTTTACACAAAATTATTCGTTAGTCTTCTTAGTAAATTGCAAAAACTTTGCTACTTGTTTCATTTTAGATAATGACAATAATATAAAAAAAATCTCTAAGTTATATTTATCATCTTTTAGTATTAGGTCCTAACGCTTCTTTTTTCGTATTATGATTTTGATTACGGTTGTCTCCAGGAACAGAATTAACTGCATTGTTTAACTTTCTCTGTATGTTACTGTTGTTTTTATTTTTAGCCATATTTTTCACCTCTAAATTAGCATTCCTCTATTAAAACTATTTATTCTATTTGTCTGCAAATAAAACAACTTATTTGAATTTATCCATTTGCTCAATCTGAAATTTAAATAAAATTTAACTTAGCTTTTCGTTAATTTCAGTTCTACTCGCTCTAAACATTAATAAAAATTTATTTTGGAATTTGATAATTCTAATTTGAATATGTTTTGTTATTTTTCCATTATTATATATAATTTCTCCCCTTGAAATTTGATTATGTTCTGATTCAAGTAGTAAATTTATCAAATATACTGAATACTCTATTGGATAAATATCATTTATTTTTTTATTTAAAAAATAGTTAATATGCTTATTTTGAGCTTCATCTGCAAAAAACATATCTAATATAGTATAATTGAAGTCTAGTTCAATTATTGCATTATCTAAATATTGCATTATACTATTGTTAATCATACTTTCTAATTATTCCTTTCTAATTATTATTATTGATAATTGTTATGTAATGTTTTAATTCAGATTATATTCACTGTTAAAAAACTCTTGATAATTTTGTTCATACTTATTTTTATATTTTCTACGTAACGTAGATGGAGTACAGTTATAAAACATCTTAAAATATTTTATCAGATATTTTGGGTCTGAAAAACCACAATCATATCCAATATTCATAATATTTGCATCAGTAGTTAACAGTAACCTAAAAGCATTTTCAACCATAATTGAGAATTTTAACCATTTGAAGGGATGTCCGAATTTTTTTTTAATATCTTTTCTTAAATAATCATAATTCATACCAAAATAATCTGCTATCTCTTTAAGACTAGCTTCTCTTAATTGTCCATTGACAGTAAAAACATATTCATATATACATTTATACCTTTCAATATGTTTACTATCAAATTTCTTAAAATTCAAACCAAATTTTATGTAGTCAAATTGCTCTACGATAAATATCAATAATTTTTTAGTAATCACAAGTATGTTTTTATTATATTTACTATCTTTTTTGCCAGTCAATGCAAATACTAACTCTAAAACATAATTTTGTAATTTCTTATATTGTTGTTGATTGTGATTTTTCTTAACTACAGTGTTGCAATTTATTACTATATTGTCAAAGTCTTTTATTTTGACTCTGCAAAATATTTCATTAATAAAAATAAACAAAACCATATTATCTTTACTAACACCTTCTAAATCATAAACTTCCCTTACATTTATAATCACTATATCATTTCGCTTAAGAGTATATTCTTTTGTCTTCTTGTTTAATTTTATAGTTCCTTTTAAGACATTTATAATTGCTATAGAATCATGCCAATAAAATGCATGCTTATTAATATTCCTTATGACAGCTTGTATATATTTTTGACTACCATCTATCATTCAGCAATGCCCCTCCCTTGTTAGAACAATAATATATGCACTGATTTATATTATAATCTAGGAATTGCATGCATCCTACCAAGTACAAAATTAATAATGATATTTCTCTTACTAACAATTATCCATAAATAGCCCACCCGGGTACCGGGTGGTTAGTCTATTCGTAAAAAAATTTAATCATATTATTTTGTAGACAAACCCCTGAATCAATATAATATATCTGTTCATTAATAGTTTTAATACTAGGGTATATTATTAAATACTATTATTATGTTACCTAGAATTAATAACAGTAAGTATAGATAAATTTAAACTAATTTTTCTTTTACTCAACTCTATAACAAAAGCTTCAATATATTTTACTTAACTAATTGTCTATATTAGATCGTCTAGATAATAACTTTATCTAAAAATGTATGTACAATCATTGGGTCAAATTGTGTTCCTGCATTTTTCTTAAGTTCACGTTTTGCTTCATTAAAAGACAACGCTTTGCGGTAAGGTCTATCATTAGTCATAGCATCATAAGCATCTATAACTGAAATTATCCTAGCAAGAATAGGAATTTCATAACCTTTCAATCCTTGAGGATATCCTTTACCATCCCATCTTTCATGATGACTTAAAACACTTTCTGCTATTTGTGATAACTCTGGTACAGATAGTGTAATTCTATATCCTATCTCCGAATGTCTTTTCACCTCATCCCATTCTTCTTTATTAAGTCTGGATGGTTTTGTTAATACCTCTTTTCTTATAGCAATTTTTCCTATATCATGAAAAATTGCTAACATTTTTAATTGATGAATTTCACTTGAGGAGAAATTCATCAACTTTCCAATCTTAGTACAATTTTCTCTTATTCTAGCCACATGTCCTTTAGTTTCATAACTTTTTTCAAATAAAGTTTCTAGCATAGTTTCTATTCCTAAACTTCTTAAATTCTTGCCTTCTAATAGTTTTTTCCTATACATAAAATCTTCTGCTTGTTTCAATATCATCATAATATCTTCATCTATTTTATTCTTTGTTGAATAACCTAAAGAAATGCTATACTTCGACAAATTTTTTTTAGAATCAATACACTTTTCTTTAATAGATTTACATAATTTTAATGCTTCTTTATCTGATGTGTTTTTTAGTAACAAAACAAATTCATCACCACCCCATCTTGTAGCTACATCTCCTTCTCTACATGAAGCTTTTATAACATCAGCAATCGATTTTAGTAATTTATCACCTTCTTGATGTCCAAATATATCGTTAGTCATTTTAAGACCATTAACATCTCCCATTATCATAGATATTGGCAAATTTTCTTCGATATCAATATTTTTTATTATGTCTTCAAAATACACTCTATTAAAAAGTCCAGTAACAAAATCAACACTGTTTATATATTTCATCTTTTCTTCTTTCTTTTTATCTTCCGTAATTATTGTTAGTAGTTGCTCATGTTTTATTTTAAAGTCATCATTTGCTATTTCTTGTTTTATACTTTTAGTGGTAATAGCTGCCAATATATATAGTAAATTAATTTCACTATCATTCCAATGCCTACACATGTCACATTGGTCAAATCCGACAAAACCTTTATATTTATTATCAATATATACAGGTGCTATTAAAGTAGATTTAATATTTTGCTTTAAGAATAGTTTTTTTATATTATCATTATTTATATTTTTAACATCTGTGTATTTAATTATTTTTTTTGTCTTCATTTCATCACTAAACCACTTAATTGAGTCAAGTGAAATATTTTGAAAATCTTTTGTTCCATAAAATTCTTTACAGTCTGTCCACTCTAAAATGTTACTAATACTACATTTTTGTATATTAAAATCAGATGCAAATATTCTGTTAACTCCTATCGTTTCTCCAATAAGCTTAAAACATTTATGCATACTTTCTTCATTTCCTACTAATATTAAAATCTTGTTCATTAGAGTATTATAATCAATATTATCTATATATATATGCTCTTTCCAATTCTCAACATACTTCTCCACTTTTTTATTTTTTATAGTTTTTTCATTATTAAAAACTATCAATATTTTGCTGTCTTTAATTATAAATTTAAATTTTATATTTTTTGTGAATTCACCGCAAGTATAGTCAAATTCCCCACATGCTACATTACCACAAAATATTGATTGTACTAATAAATCTGTAATATATTTTGCATACAACTCTGGAAAAATATCACTTATTTTTTTACCAATAAAATAATTTAAGTCACTGCACTCATGTTTGTAGTTAAGCGTTATCTTATGAACTTTATTATCGTAATCTAATTCAATCATCGTATTATCTAAATATTCCATAATGTTCTTTATCATTATTAGTACTCCTTTTATCTAGTTTAAAAATTAGTAGCAATTAAATAAAAAATATAACCTCAAAAATACTCTATATAGCTGCAATTTTTAGGTTCTTGGTCTCAATTTATGTAATTTATCTTCTCTATAATTCTTCTTTATCACAAGAATAGCAGTTTGATATATTGTTATATAAGATATAGTTGATTTTTAAATGTTTCTAGCAAAATCTTTAAAGATACTAATAAAATGAAAATTCTGTCTATAATCGTATTATTATGTCGAACTATAACTTTATTAAAATTCTATATCTTTCAATAAATGTTTTAAAACAATATAATTGTTAATTATATCTTATTTAATTAAAATTTTCTTTGACAAAACGGGTTATTTTAGTACTTTTTTACTAATTTTTCGCTTCAACATAAAAATATTATATACTGTTCATTTATATAAAATATAATAAAATAATTGTACTTTTATAAGATAAAATGATATTTTTTATCAAATTAACTTTATACTCATTATTCGAATAAGAGAAAAAAAATATATATAAAAATCATAATATAGTTTTAATACTAAATATGTTGACATGTACAAATTAAGATAATATAATACCATCAGCAATAAAAATTTTACTAGAAAATAAGAGGGGTGATTAAAATACTAACATACTTATTAATATTATTTGTTAAGATTTTTGAAGTTACGTTAGGTACAACTAGAATTGTGTTAATCACAAAAGGAGAGCGAATAAAAGGAGCTATTATAGGTTTTTTTGAAGTATTTATATGGGTCATACTTGTTTCTACAGTGTTAAAAGATGTTACTGAAGATCCTATAAAGGTAATTATTTACGCAATCGGCTTTGCATTAGGCAATTATGTAGGATCTATTGTTGAAGAAAAGATTGGTGTAGGCACAGCAAGAGTTGAAATGATAGTTAAAGAAGAGGATGGAAAGGAATTAGCTGAAATTATTCGTAATCATGGTTTTGCCGTAACTTTAATTCAAGGCGAAGGTATGAACTATAACCGATATGTATTGATTTCTCATGTAAAACGTAAAAGAACTAATGAATTTATAGAAACAGTTAAAAATCATCAAAAAAATATTGTTATTACTGTAAATGAAATCAAAGCTGTATATGGTGGATATGGTATATTAAAAAAATAATTTAAGAAACAATTTTCTCTTTGGTTTACAAAAGTATATTATTATTGTTTTATTTTCTTTTACACATATGACCGCATTAATTTAGTGGTCTATTTTTATATCTTTTTTATAATAAATTAATATTTTACAATAATAAAATATATGATATTTCTAATAATTTCTTATTTTATTCTGATTACTAAAATCTATTTTTTCTTCTTTTGATTACTCTAACCTTTGACTCCTTTTTAAATTCATCTATACCGTTTATTTCACATTCAGTAATTTCTATCTTTTTTAAAGATTTCATTTCTTTTAATATATCTATATTTGATACTTTCACTTTATAAAAATCTATCATCTCTAGATTAGTTAAACATTCTAAACAATCTAATGTTTCTAACTGTGAAAAGCATATATCTATTTTTTCTAGTGTATTTAAGTCTTTTATAAATGATAAATCATTAGCTTCTAAGCCTTGAATATGTATTTCTTTTAGAATGGGAAAAGCATCCTGATTTAATTTTTCAAACTCCATATAACTTAAATCTAAATATTCCAATGCTTTTAATTCTTTAATTTCAGACCAGTCTATTGATGTATCACAAATATCTAAATTAGTTAATTGAGACAGTTTGCCTAAAACATAGACGTTTTCTATTTTATTACATTTTATATATAATGAGCGTAAATTTGTTAAACTCTCTAACCCCTCTAAATTAATAATTGCATCATGTTCACTAATGTAAATTCTTGTTATTTTATCTAAATTTTCCTTAGTTAATTCAACTTTTCTACCAGGATAATAATCTTTAAGATGCTTTTGTACAATATTTTCTAAATAGATATCTTTTATTAAAGATTGTTTATGAGAATTTATATCAAAGTAAAAAACTAATAAAACTATTAGTATCACTGTCAACACCTTTGATAACCTATGCTTAGAAGAATATTTATATAAATAAATACTTGCCATTATAGTTAAATATATACATAATAATATATGATCTCTAAAATTTATATGATTATTTATGATAATATATTTAAATAAAAATAATACGGACAATACAACTTTTTCTTTTTTATGTTCCTTCCATAAAACAATATTTTGAGCTAATGTTACTAAAGCTATAACCACAAGATTTTCTTTACATATGTATTTATAATTAACAATATATAACCATAAGCATCCTATTAAAGATATAGAATAAAAATAAAAACTTTTTTTATAATCACTTAATTGATCTTTGTCCATCTAAACAACTCCTTCTTGAAATGCTCAATAGTTAGTTCAAATCAACAGCATATAGTAAAATTATACATCCATATCGAATTTGTTTCAATTAAAGTATTTTTCTCGATAAATGTAAATGAATAAAGATTAAGAATATTGAAATTGTATTTAAATATTAAAAAAACAAAATAATATAATAACACCTGAAATTTTGCATAGAATATTAACATGAAGAATAAATTTAATTTATGGTATATAATAAAAAGTTCATTTGTCATTTTCATACTAGCATCATGCATTCACAGTCTTTATGATTTAACAGGTTTTGGCTTTCTAAAGCCTTTTGTTCCAGTTAATGAAAGTGTTTGGGAACATCTAAAGATGATATTTTATGCTGGTTTAGTTTATGGTGTCATAGAATATTTACGTAGTTTTAGGAACTATGAAAATTTCTTTGTTGCTAGAGGAATATCAACTATTATAATGACAGCTTTAATACCCTTATTTCACTATGGTTATACATATTTTACTGGTAGAAGCATCGTTTGGGTTGATATTCTAATAACCTACATAATAGTATTTATAGGTCAGCTTATTTTTAGAAAAATTATTACCAACCCTAAGAGTTTTAAGAAGTATAACAAGTTAATATTTTTATTAATAATTCTTATTGTGATATTATTTTCATATTTTACATATTACCCACCTAATCTAAAGATATTTATACCTGAATCTTAATTTAAGCACCTTATTAGGTGCTTTTTTATTTAAAATATCATTTTGACAACAGCCACTTGTATATTTCATCATTTTCAAATATTGTCGTACAAAGTTCATGTCCTGCATTTGGATATTCTGTATATTTCACATTTGCACCTAAATCCTTTAAGACAGTAACTATTTTTCTGGATTCTTCAACAGGAACTTCTTTATCGTTTTTTCCATGTACAACCCAGATAGGGATATGCTTTATTCTATAAGCATATTTAGGTAGCATTGCACCACCAGCTATTACTATCATAGCTGAAAATAACTTTGTCTGCTGCATGGCAAAATTCCATGCACAAAATGCTCCCATGCTAATGCCTACTAGATAGATTTTATTAGAATCTATATCATATTTTTCTTTTATTTCATCAATAATAGCATTTAATTCTTTTATATGAACATCCCAAAAAGTGTCTTTAGGACACTGAGGTGATACAACAACAAATGGTAGATTTTTTTCATCTAAATATCTATGTATACCATACTTCTTTATATCATCTAAATTGTCGCCTCTCTCTCCTGCTCCATGCAAAAAAAGAATAACAGGCCACTTTCTATTATTAAGAGCATCATAATCACTTGGTAAATGAATTAGATAATTCATAGTTTGATTTATCATTTTGTTTAAACATCTTTTTTCCTCAAGCATCTTTTTTGCTCCCCCCTAAAAATTTGGTTTTATTACTGTTTCTATCTCTTTTGCCTGTTTATTTTGTAAATTATATATAATTCTATACTAGCAAAAAACCTTTTATTATTATTTGCTATTCATATTTTATTTTTAATTTCAAAATAGTTTTAAATCTATACAAAACGCATACTCAAAAGTATGCAATTAATTTTCACCACATTTTTATTTAGTTTTATATATTATTATATAATCATTAATGCTTTTTCTTTTTAGCAGCCATTGACTCATTAAAATGAACTAAATTATGTCTTGTAACAGGCATAAGCAATATTCCTGCAACATTTTTTTTGCCCCAAAAATCAATAAGCCACATTGAAGCTTCTACATTTAAAACTGCACCTTCATCTAAAACACGTTTTAATCTACCCTTTTCAATCTTCTTATTAAGATCATCTCTTGTTAGTTTTTTTAATACTTCAATTGTTTTTCTTCCAACAGCCTGCCTATATTTTTTTAATTCGTTCATGTTAATAGTTCTACTAAATTCTAGAATTTCTTCTGGTGACAAAGCATTGCCAGTATCACATATACTTACATTCATTTTATCAAGCCAATTATCTGAATTAATAACTTGTGTATCATCAGCTAATAATATATTTACAGTTATGTCTTCTATCCTTGAAGAATGCCATATTCCATAAGCTATAGTTCTGCCTTTGTTGTTAACTTTTGTTCTAAAAGCAGCTTCAGTCAATCCTTCCCACAAATCATCTTCCAAGGTTGTTTCTTCAATACCAGACATTTCAGAAGAATGAACCATATTATGCTGATACAAGCATGAATCCATAAACTCATTAAATCTTTGTTTATTTTTTAGCAGCTCTTTTAATTTTTTTTGGTTTGAATTCCATACGGCTTTTTTATCACACATATTTATCCCTCCATAATTTTATAATATAAAACTATTTTACCATAAATATGACACCTCTATGGCATAATTTAGAAAAACATTGAAATAAATAAAGCATCCTCTTCGAAACTTATGAGAATGCTTTTTACTATATTAAAAAGAACTTTTTAATGGTACTATTTCATTAAAAATCATTTTATCTTGAGTCGTTAGTTTGTCATCAATTATAAAATAACCATTTCGTATAAATTGAAATCTTTTCTCTCCATTTTTTATTAAGTCAATTGCAGCTGGTTCAATTATAACATTATCAACCACTTTTTTTGAATTTGGATTTATAGTATCAAGTAATCTATCCATAGAAGGTGCTTCTTTGAATAAAGCTTCAAATAATCGGATAGTACTATTTATTCCCTTACTAGCACTTACCCAATGTATTGTTCCTTTAACTTTTCTACCTTTAAACCCTGTTCCACTCTTTGTCTCTGGATCATAGGTACAATGAAGTTCTGTTATATTTCCTTCTTCATCTTTAATAATTTCATTGCATTTTATAAAATATCCATGTTTTAGTCTTACTTCTCCCCCAGGCACTAATCTTTTATATTTCTTAGGTGGATTTTCACTAAAATCATTTCGCTCAATGTATATTTCTCTAGTAAGAGGCATATACCTATATCCTAGTTCGTCATTATTTCGATTATTTTCAGCTTTTAATTGCTCAATTTTATTTTCATCATAATTTGTTATAATAACTTTTAGTGGATTAATAACAGCCATAACTCCACAAACTTTGTTATTGAGGTCTTGCCTTATTGCATGTTCTAACATACTTACATCAACAGTACTTTCACTCTTAGGAACACCTATTTCATTTAAAAAATCAAAAATTGCTTCCTTAGTATAACCTCTTCTTTTTAAACCTTTTAATGTTGGTAGTCTCGGGTCATCCCATCCTTCTAAAATTCCACTATCTACTAATTTTTTTAGATATCTTTTACTTGTCACAACTCCTGTTAAATTCATTCTGCCAAATTCAATTTGCTTTGGTATATTCCCTTCTAAGTCAAGATTATTTAAAGTCCATTCATAAAGAGCTCTATTATTGATAAACTCATTCGAACATAATGAATGTGTTACTCCTTCAATATAATCTTGTATCGGATGAGCAAAATCATACATTGGATATATACACCATTTGTTCCCTGTTCTATAGTGTTCTTTGTGTAAAATCCTAAATATAACAGGATCTCTTAAAACAATATTAGAACTACTCATATCAATTTTTGCCCTAAGAACTTTTTCTCCTTCTTTAAACTTCCCATTTTTCATCAATTCAAAGAGCTCAAAATTTTCCTTAATAGTACGTTCTCTATATGGACTATTTTTACCAACTGCTGTTAATGTACCACGATATTCCCTAATTTCATCAGGTGAAAGATCACATACATATGCTTTGCCTTTTTTTATAAGCTCTTTGGCATACTCATAAGTTTGCTTCGTGTAATCAGAACCATAGTAAGGATGCTCTCCATAATCAATACCCATCCAATCAAAATCTTCAACAATAGCTTTTACATATTCTATATCCTCTTTTACAGGATTAGTATCATCAAAACGAAGATTGAATTTTCCATTATATTTTTTAGCTAGTGAATAACTAATATTTATAGCATAAGCACTACCTATATGAAGATATCCATTTGGTTCGGGAGGAAATCTTGTTATTACTTTTTTTATAGTACCATCTTCTAATTCCTTCTTTACAATTTTATCAATAAAATTACTATTTACTATACCATCATACATAATACATTCTCCTTTTTAATAGATTATTATGAGTTTTGTATTAGCTCTGCTGGTAAATTTGAAGGGTTATTAATACTTTTATATATATTAATTTACTTGCCCCATTTATTCCTCACATCCTCAATAATCGAATTTAATAATAGAACATAAATTTCCATGTTGTATTTTACAGTATAGATTCTGCCCTATTAAAAGTTTTTAATTTTAATCCCTGATTATTCGTATAACTCCCGATAATATGCTATAAGTTTCTGAATTAGAAGATTTCAGTGAATTCGAA
>NZ_LOHE01000001.1 GCF_001559865.1 Abyssisolibacter fermentans | reverse complement strand
GCTGTAAATGTTAGACCTACTGCTTGAGCCATCAATTCTTGCTTTTCTTGTTTTGTCTGGTGGTGAAGCATTATATACCTCATTCCACCTGTTAAGTTAATGTATTCTGGTAATGTCGTGTCTTTCCATTCTGGAGCATTGTATAGCTCATCCCAATATACCTCACCATTTGAAAATCCTCTATATAATGGTATGCCTTCATATTCAGTTTCTGAGCTAATACATTTTAAGGTATTCGTATATAAATATGTTTCCCAATACTTACCATTGAGTTGATTTAATATTAAATCTCGTTCATCATATTCTGTACCATCTCGATATTTTTTCTTATAATCTTCCTCCCTTACTTCTACTTCTTCCTCAAATACATTCCTACCTTTTTGTTCTGCATATTCAATCATTTTATTTAATTTAATCAGCTTATTATATTCTTCCTTTGTTACTTTATCCATATTTTGAAGCTCTTTTAGAAACTCTTTAGCTTTTCCTTTATATCCAAAAAATGTTTGATTTAATTCCTTATATTGTTCATTTTGTCTGTTCTGTATTTTTTTTGACTTTCTAGAAATTTTATCAAGGTGTCTTTTTGCTTGATACTTTTCATATTGCCCTTCATATCCTTCTGCTCTTCCTTCTCTTTCTACTAATTCCTTAACCATTTCTTTATTTTCTGTATCTAATTTAGCCAATTGTTCCCTTAGACTATTTGCCCTATCATGAGCTTTATGCTGAGCCTTTGTCCATGTTGATTTACCTTTTAACCTTTCTTCATATGTTCGACTTTCATTTTCTTTATTCCATTTTTTCTTACACTTATCTAATTCTTCTACTATCTTATCTATTGCTTTTGATGTATCTCCACCTGATTCACAAGCCATTACTCTATGACCACTCGGATCTATAAACCTTAATGGATCATTATAGCAATAAGTATACAAATTCAAACTAAGCGGATTACTATCCTCTCCCCAATAGCTGTCTTCTGATATAAATCTTCCTGTGTATGGATTGTAATATCTTGCTCTTAGGTAATATAAGCCTGTGCTTTCGTCGTAGTATTCTCCTGAGTATCTTATTTCATTCTTTTCTTCTTCTATTGTTAATAATGGATTTCCAAATATGTCGTAATCATATTGGTTTCTAACTTCTCCATTTTCTGATACTGTTTGTACTACGTCTCCATGTCCGTTGTAGAAATAGTAGCTTGATCCTATGCTGCTTTTTCTTGATATATAGTTTATTCCTCTCACATAGCTTACTGTCTCTGTTCCTGTTTCTAGTATCACGTGCTGTCTGTCGTAATAGTAGTTTGTTGTCTTTGTTACATATCCGTCTTTTGAGCATTGCTCTTGTTTTGTTGTTCTTTGTCCGTCTCCGTTGTATCTGTAGGTTACTATGTTTCTTGTACCACTAGTTATTTTATCTACTTTTACTAGTCTGTTAAAGCCATCATAGTATTCTTCTTCTCTTTCTATTAACGTGCTTATTTCCTCTGTTATTCCTTTTCCATGTGTGTTTCCTTTGGTGCTTTGTATCATTGTCATGTCATGTGGATGTATATAGTCTGATTTTTGTCTTATTTCGTTTCCGTTTGCATCATATATATATTCTACTGACTTTTTAAGGACTTCTTCTCCTTCTTTATTATACATTTTTTCTACTAATTTTAACAGTTTAGGTAATATACGTAGCTGTAGGTAGTTAAGATTAATATTTATACAAAAATACGTCAGACTCACAAATCAATCTGACGTATTTTTATTAATAATGTAGCTTTTATCCTAATTTGATTATTATCGACACCTTCGTCACCCAAATCAGTATCATTTTGACTCGGCATAAGTATAAATTAATCCAAATTTGACCAAACGGATGAACCGTCCCCTTGTTTGTACAAAGTATGAAAATTATTAATAATCTTCTATTAATAGTTGCATTATGCATATTATACACCTCATTTCTGGTTCTTTTGCTGGTCTTCCATAGTATTTACAATAGCTATCTCTAAACATTTCATTGATAAAACTAAAATCTACTACTCTATCTATTTGTTTTAGCAGATGATCATCTGGTATTTTATTATATATTATTGAATATATGCTTTGTTGTTTATATTCTGTTTTAAGCATATAAAAACACCTTCATGTATATATAATTTGACATTCATATGAAATATCCTTTTTGCTTTTCGCATTTACACATTATAGGAGGTGTTTTTCAGCAGTCTCGAACCGTCCTCTTGTTTAATGGTATTCATATCGATTATTAGGGCTTTTTTGAAAAGTCAAGTGTTTTTTGAAATTTTCTTTAAAATTTAATTTCTAATTTTTGTATTCTTAGGTTGATGACATTGCCCCAATGGGTGTAGCAGACTGCATTAAAACAGTCTGTAGTCCCCTTGTTTGTTTCTAGTTTTTTATTTATCTTTGTCTGAAATAATCTCATAAGTAGTAACTTTTTCAATAGTTTCAAAACTAGGTGATGAAAATTCTACAACATCAAAAATAAGTTTGTCTTTATCTAGTCTTAAATTATATATGAAGTTGTTATCCTTTTTAAGTTTTTCGCACTCAATCACTGATTTCACACTATATACGCCATCGTTAATACTACATATATGGATTTCATTAGTACTCTGTACGAAATTAACTATATAAGCAAACACATTTGTATTAATCCAACAAAAATCAGGTGAATAAGGTATTCTATTTTCACTACTGCTTTCAACTTCAACGTTATTTTCAGTATCTATAATGCGTACAAGTTCCTCCCCCGATCTTATACTTATGTACTTATTATCTTTTGATATTCCCATCATTTTATCAGTTATTGGCGGTTCCCCATATTCATCAGTTTCTTCAGTTTGTTGATTATCTATATATTCTATGTCTTTGTCTATATCTACTTTTATATAATCTTTTAATGTATTTAATTTCGTATCAAACTTCATTATTTTAAAATCATTACTATCAAAAATAATATTGCTATTTTTATCCCATACGATATAATAATTTGCTAGTGTTAAATCTATACTTGCGTTTTTCTTTTCATATATTTTTTTATATGAATCATTTTTTATATCATAGACATAAATTAAATAGCTACACTCTTTAGTATTGTTTAATTTATCTGTTAAACATAGCGCTATTTTTTCTTTTTTGTGATCTAAACTATAATTAATTAAATGATTATCATCTAAAATTTCTTTCATTATATGTTTTTCTATTGTTTTAGTCTCTATATTATATATATACACTCCATTAACTAATACTTTTTCGTTACTTAACCATATAACTGGATCCTTTATATTATCTATTAATTCAAAATATGTATCTGTTATATTATTTAAATATAAAGTATTAGCATCGTCATCATCTTCAGTGTAACCTATTTTTGCAATAAAGCAATTCTTATAATCTGGTGAATAGAACTTTTTATAAATATATTTACCTGTAACTGATTTTTTAATAAACGAGTTATAACTAGATATATTGTCTAGGCTAAAAGCCTGTTCATCTATGTCATTTTCTACATCTTTAACTGTTTTATCTCCTATATTTTGAATTTTTACGTTCACTATAGCTATAGTTACTACTATAAAAATAATACCTATTAAAAAAAGTGTTTTTTTACTCATAAATATCCTCCTAAATTCAATCCTTCTATGTATATGATTTATAATAAATATTCAAGAATTAGATATATTATAGTATATCTAATTCTTAAATTAATTCTAAACTAATTATTTACTTTTTCCAAATTTAAATTTGATATATTTCTGAGGGTCAACAGCATCTTTTTTATAACTTGGAACTTTTTTCCCTTCAAATTTTAGTAATCTACCCTCCTCATTATATATGTGTAACTGAAAATGCAAATGAGGTCCTGTACTGTAACCCGTATTACCAGTATACCCTATTACATCTCCTTGTTTCACATGTATTTTTTTATTGGTCCCTTCATAAAATTGTAATGTTTCTTTTGATAAATGGGCATATCTACAATAACCACCCTCAAATTTCAAAACTACACTATATCCAAATCCTTTTTTAACACTCTTACATCTGACTTCTGCTGTTCCATCACATATAGAATATATTGGAGTTCCAATTTTAGTTGCAATGTCTAATCCTGCATGAAACTCCTTTATCTTATCTGTTTTTTTCCCTGGTCTTATTCTAGGTCCATATTCAGATGATATCCTACCTATATTTACTGGTTGTATAAATTTTTCTCCATTATGCTGTTTATTTAACTCGTCTATAAATTTCAAACCTATTTTTTTAAATCGTTCTACTATTCTACCCTCTTGCTTATCTGTATTATCATCTTTAGGTTCTTCCATAAGCTTCTTAAAAGTCTCAGCATCTACTTTTCCACTTACTTTCAAATTATTATCTCTTTGAAATTTCTTAATAATTCTTTCTGTATTTGGTCCGAAATTTCCATCTGTTTGTAAGTTATATCCTTGCTTTTGTAACATTTCCTGTACTTGTCTTATGTGTTCTCCATTATTCATACGTTCATAAACTATGTTATCTATACCTTCATAATTACTAAATGCTGGATTACCTCCTCCTATTGCTATATCTTTTACTGAAGCTTTTAACATACTACCATAAGACGTTTCACTTGCATATATCTTCATATCTTCTTCATATTCTTTACTTCCTATCATATAATCTGAATACTCTATATTTCTATCTATTTCACTCTCTAATCTATCTACTCTTTCTTTTGCTGAACCTTCTCCTTTTAAATGTCTTGCTCCTCCACCTATTCTATTATGTTTTTTACTTATATTTCCCCAGCTATCTTTAGTAAAATGTTTATGGGTTTTTAAATGCTTATTTGCATCCTTTGTAAATGAATCTGAACGTTTATAATTTTTCTTTGAATTTTCCCATACTTTATTTGCTCTTTGGTGTATTTCTTCTTTCTCTTTTTTTGTTTTAGCATGAAAATATGCATCTGTAAGCTGTTTTATTTTCTTTTGCTCACTTCTTGAAAGCAAGCTGTCATCTCTTTCTCCTGATCTTCCCCCATAATGTCCCGTAGGATCCACAAACCTTATTGGGTCATTGTAACAGTATACGTACAAATTCAAACTAAGCGGATTACTATCCTCTCCCCAATAGCTGTCTTCTGATATAAACCTTCCTGTGTATGGGTTGTAATATCTTGCTCTTAGGTAGTATAAGCCTGTGCTTTCGTCGTAGTATTCTCCTGAGTATCTTATCTCGTTCTTTTCTTCTTCTACTATTAGTGTTGGATTTCCAAATATGTCGTAATCATATTGGTTCCTTATTTCTCCTGCTTCTGATACTGTTTGTACTACGTCTCCATGTCCGTTGTAGAAATAGTAGCTTAATCCTATGCTGCTTTTTCTTGATATATAGTTTATTCCTCTCACATAGCTTACTGTCTCTGTTCCTGTTTCTAGTATCACGTGCTGTCTGTCGTAATAGTAGTTTGTTGTCTTTGTTACATATCCGTCTTTTGAGCTTTGCTCTTGTTTTGTTGTTCTTTGTCCGTCTCCGTTGTATCTGTAGGTTACTATGTTTCTTGTTCCACTAGTTATTTTATCTACTTTTACTAGTCTGTTAAAGCCATCATAGTATTTTTCTTCTCTTTCTATTAATGTGCTTATATTTCCTGTTATTCCTTTTCCATGTGTGTTTCCTTTGGTGCTTTGTATCATTGTCATGTCATGTGGATGTATATAGTCTGCTTTTTGTCTTATTTCGTTTCCGTTGGCATCATATATATATTCTACTGACTTTTTAAGGATTTCTTCTCCTTCTTTATTATACATTTTTTCTACTAATTTTAACAGCTTGTCTGAGGATGAATATATATATTGGCTTTCTTTTGCTACGTATGTTACGTCTTCTCCTGTTTTTACCAGCTTGTATCCACTTGGCTGAGCTGATGTATATTCTTCTCTCTGACTTCTTCTGTTACCTGCTTTGTCATAGCTATAGCTTGTTGTTTTTCCTGGTGCTTTTACTTCTTTTATTCTTCCTGCCTTGTCATAGCTGTAGCTTGTTGTCCCAAAGCTGTCTGTTTTGCTTGTTTGTCTTCCTGCTAAGTCATATGTGTAGCTGTAGTGTGATATTTCTGTGCTTCCTACTTTGTTTGTCAAGTCTATTAGGTTATTGTTTTTGTCATAGCTGTATTCTTCTGTTATATTTCCAACATATGTTACCCTGCTTCTATTTCCGTTTTCATCATACTCATATTCTGCTCTACTTGTGCCTGATGCTACGACTTTCATTCTGTTTGATTTGTCATATGTGTAGCTCGCGCGATTCCCAAGCTTGTCTGTTATTTCTTCTATGTTTCCTACTTCGTCATAGCTGTAGGTTATATAACCTTGCCCGTCTTTTGTTATTAACTCTAACCTAGAAAGTACATCATAGCTATATGTTGTTTCTCCTGTTTCGTCTATCATTTTTGTTTTGTTACCTAGTACATCATACTCATACTGTACTGAATCTCCTGTCTCTAATACTTTCTTTTCTATTAGCTGTCCTTGAGAGTTGTACTGGTATTTTGTATTGTTTCCTGCTTTGTCTAATACTTGTGCTGTGTTTCCTGTTATATCATATGTGTATGTTACTATTTTTCCTTCTGCATCTTCTAAGGTTTTCAATATTCCAAATGAGCTGTAGCTGTATTTTCTTGTCTTTCCTTTTCCATTTGTCTGTGTTAGTTTGTTTCCTGCTCTGTCATAGCTGTAGCTTGTTTTTATACCTAGCGCATCTGTTACTCCTATTAGTCTTCCTATGGAGTCATATTCATACTCTGTTATATTTCCTAGTGCATCTTCCTCACTTATTTTTTCTCCAAATATGTTGTATTTAATCTTTAATGTTACTTTTCCTTCGTCTGCTGAATTTGGATCTGTAGCTTCTATCTGCCTGTTTGCCATATCATATTTATAGCTTGTTTTGTAGCCTTTGGCATCTTTTCTTTCTATTAGATTGCCAATTTCATCATATATGTTTTTGTTTCTCTTTTTGAAGCTAGACCTTTTGTATCTGCTATGCTTTCTTTTGTTAGATTTCCATTTTCGTCATAGGTATAGTGATTAAGTATATATACTATGTTTCCACTACCATCCTCATATGCAGGCTGTCTCTTTTCTAATATTTTGTTGTTTTCATCATATTTAAATTCTGTTTTGTTTCCTCTCTTGTCTTCTAATACTGTTAGATTTCCTGCTAAGTCGTACTTATATTCTTGTGTATTTAAATATGGATCTATGTCTTTTCTTTTTTTGTTAAATCCATTGTACTCAAAGCTTGTTACATTTGCTAGCTGATCTTCTTCTTCTATTTTTCTGTTTGCTAAATCATATTCATACTTAACTTTACTTCCATCTGAAAATTCTATTTTTGTTAAGTTACCTACTGTATCATATTCAAATTTTGTTACTAGACCTTTTTCGTTTGTTTCTTCTATGATATTATTTAGTAGGTTGTATTTATATGCTTTGCTGTCTCCTAATGGATTTGTTACTTTTGTTACTCTGCCAAGTCCATCATATTCATAACTTGTACCCTTTGAGTCTTCTACATTGCTTTGATATCTTATTCCATCTACTACTTTCTTTTGGATACCTTTTTTTGTGTATTTCATATAGCTTAGTGTTTCGCCTTCTGGTGATATTTTTTCTATTGCAACGTTTATTTCAATTTATATACAAAAATACGTCAGACTCACAAATCAATCTGACGTACTTTTATTAATGTTGTACCTTGTATCCTAATTTAATCATTATCGACACTTATGTCATCTAAATCAGAACCGTCCCGACTGGGTATCACCCAGTGGGTGCACCTTCTGGTGATATTGAACCTGGTTGCATCCTGTTTTTGGAGGTTTTGGAGCCTTAAGTATAATTTCTAATTTTTGTATTATTAGGTTGATGACATTGCCTCAGTAGGTATTTTCATTCATCATACTTTACTATAGGTACAAGATATAAATCAACATAAAAATATAATACGGATAGCAGTATAATTAGTATGCACTTAATTACTAAATTAAAGTTTCTTGTTACGATTAAAACACCTACTAATCCAAAACAGAGCAATACTAATGCAGCTATATATGATTGTCTGAACACACTATTACAATTACTACATTTTATTTTAGTTTTAAAGCGATAATCAAGCTTTCGCTTATCTTTAATACTAATAGTTTCTTCTCCACATATAGGGCATTTAAACATTTTTCTCAACACTATCCCTCCAATAAATTTTAAATCATTTACTGATTAAACCAATATTTTTCTCCTGAAACTAATTTTATATCTGGTGTTGGATAATTTTTATCATAAGAACTAAATTCAGCTGGAATAGGAAAATCCACCCTATCAATTTGTCCAACTTTAACAAGAAATTTATCTGGATTAAATTGAAAACTATGAGTCTCAAAAATACTAGACTGTTGTACTGTTACATACATATTAGTAAAACCTTTTAAATCTTGATACTCTCTATATGCACCAAAGCCAGATTTTACAAAACCTATTCCTGTAAAAAACATTCCTTCTATACCATTCATTAATCCAGCCATTGTCAATCCTCCATCAACTGCAGTTGATGAAGTAAATTCATCATGAACACCAACAGAAAGTGCGTATCCTACAATACTATATGGAGGTGGTGCTAAACTTAATAATGTCGTTCCTGTATTAACAATTGCTGAATCTCTAGCTGGATCTCCATCAGCTATATGAATTTTTGACCAAATCTTTTTATTATGATAACAATACATACTTATATAATCACCATATTCGTTTTGCAAATCATACTTTCCTCTATATTCTTTTTTACTTCTTATAATATCTATAGCTCTCAATATAGCATACATTTTATCTCTACTAGCTCCATCATTTTGTTGTGCATATACAGCATATGTAGCTTTTAAAGATCTTACTGACATCAAATCTCTAGATGACAAAATATTAGCATCTTGTTCTTCTGGTGATTGTATCTGGCTAAAAAATTCTTCTATTCCCTTACCTGTTTCTTTATAATGATTTATCATTTTATGCTTGAAATCTTTTGAGAACGTATCATCTATGCCTAGTTTTTGCAGTATTTCTTCATCCCATGTATCAACGATTTTAGTATAATGTGAATTAAAACTTTTTCTGTTTTTTAAACTATATTGTAATTCCTGACTATATTTATATTTATCTTCATCCATATGTTCAATAGTAATTTTGTAAGCAAAATCTCTATCTTTGCTATCATCAAGTATTTCTTTATGAAGTATTTCTATATCTTCATTGTAGTCTTTTGTTCCCAGTAGATAATCAGAACGCTCTATATTGGCATCTATTTCATTTACTACTGCATCTACTGTTTCTTGTGTTGTGTCATTTTCATTTCTTTTTATTACTCTATAACCATAACCTCGCCTATTATGATGCTCACTTAAAGTTTGCCAAGTAGTATCTGTAAAATATTTATTATCATCTAAATATCTCTCCGCTGCATTTGAAAAACTATCTGAACTTGAATCATGATCTGTATTAAATCTTTCTTTATGATTTGTACTTTTTCGTCTTCTTTCTCTTCTTCTTACTCTACTCCAATCAGCTTTTAGTTTTGCTTCTTCTCTTATTTTATTTGCTTTTTCATGTATCCTTTTACGTTCTTCATCATCTTTTGTTGAAAAATATGCATCTGTTAGCCGTTTTATTTTCTTTTGTTCTGATCTTGAAAGTTTTCTATCATCATATTCTCCTGCTTTTCCACCCCAATGTCCCGTAGGATCCACAAATCTTACTGGATCATTGTAGCAGTATACGTACAAATTCAAACTAAGCGGATTACTATCCTCTCCCCAATAGCTGTCTTCTGATATAAACCTTCCTGTGTATGGATTGTAATATCTTGCTCTTAGGTAGTATAAGCCTGTGCTTTCGTCGTAGTATTCTCCTGAGTATCTTATTTCATTCTTTTCTTCTTCTATTGTTAATAATGGATTTCCAAATATGTCGTAATCATATTGGTTTCTAACTTCTCCATTTTCTGATACTGTTTGAACTACGTCTCCATGTCCGTTGTAGAAATAGTAGCTTAATCCTATGCTGCTTTTTCTTGATATATAGTTTATTCCTCTTACATAGCTTACTGTCTCTGTTCCTGTTTCTAGTATTACGTGCTGTCTGTCGTAATAGTAATTCGTTGTTTTTGTTACATATCCGTCTTTTGAGCTTTGCTCTTGTTTTGTTGTTCTTTGTCCGTCTCCGTTGTATCTGTAGGTTACTATGTTTCTTATTCCACTAGTTATTTTATCTACTTTTACTAGTCTGTTAAAGCCATCATAGTATTTTTCTTCTCTTTCTATTAATGTACTTATTTCCTCTGTTATTCCTTTTCCGTGTGTGTTTCCTTTGGTGCTTTGTATCATTGTCATGTCATGTGGATGTATATAGTCTGCTTTTTGTCTTATTTCATTTCCGTTTGCATCATATATATATTCTACTGATTTTTTAAGGATTTCTTCTCCTTCTTTATTATACATTTTTTCTACTAATTTTAACAGCTTGTCTGATGATGAATATACATATTGGCTTTCTTTTACTACGTATGTTACGTCTTCTCCTGTTTTTATCAGTTTGTATCCACTTGGCTGCTCTGATGTATATTCTTCTCTCTGACTTCTTCTGTTACCTGCTTTATCATAGCTATAGCTTGTTGTTTTTCCTGGTGCTTTTACTTCTTTTATTCTTCCTGCCTTGTCATAGCTGTAGCTTGTTGTTCCAAAGCTGTCTGTTTTGCTTGTTTGTCTTCCTGCTAAGTCATATGTGTAGCTGTAGTGTGATATTTCTGTGCTTCCTACTTTGTTTGTTAAGTCTATTAGGTTATTGTTTTTGTCATAGCTGTATTCTTCTGTTATATTTCCAACATATGTTACCCTGCTTCTATTTCCGTTTTCATCATACTCATATTCTGCTCTACTTGAGCCAGATGTAACGGTTTTCATTCTATTTGATTTGTCATATGTGTAGCACGCGCGATTCCCAAGCTTGTCTGTTATTTCTTCTATGTTTCCTACTTCGTCATAGCTGTAGGCTATATAACCTTGCCCGTCTTTTGTTATTGACTCTAACCTAGAAAGTACATCATAGCTATATGTTGTTTCTCCTGTTTCGTCTATCATTTTTATTTTGTTACCTAGTACATCATACTCATACTGTACTGAATCTCCTGTCTCTAATACTTTCTTTTCTATTAGCTGTCCTTGAGAGTTGTACTGGTATTTTGTATTATTTCCTACTTTGTCTATTACTTGTGCTGTGTTTCCTGTTATATCATATGTGTATGTTACTATTTTTCCTTCTGCATCTTCTAAGCTTTTCAATATTCCAAATGAGCTGTAGCTGTATTTTCTTGTCTTTCCTTTTCCATTTGTTTGTGTTAGTTTGTTTCCTGCTCTGTCATAGCTGTAGCTTGTTTTTATACCTAGTGCATCTGTTACTCCTATTAGTCTTCCTATGGAATCATATTCATACTCTGTTATATTTCCTAGTGCATCTTCCTCGCTTATTTTTTCTCCAAATATGTTGTATTTAATCTTTAATGTTACTTTTCCTTCGTCTGCTGAATTTGGATCTGTAGCTTCTATCTGCCTGTTTGCCATATCATATTTATAGCTTGTTTTGTAGCCTTTGGCATCTTTTCTTTCTATTAGATTTCCGTTTTCATCATATACATTTTCTGTTATGACTTTGCTATATGGGTCTTTTATTGTTTTTACTCTGCCTAACTTGTCATAGCTGTATGTGATTGTATCTCCTTTTGCGTTTGTCTCTGTCAACTTGTTTCCTGCTTCGTCATAGGTGTAAGTAAATGCAAAACCTTTTGCGTCTGTCACTGTTTTTATTCTGTTTAAGCTATCATAGTCAAATGTTGCCCGACTTCCTTTTTCGTTTACCTCTGATATTTTGTTTCCTAGCTTGTCATAGCTGTATTTTATTGTGTATTCTACTTGTTCATAGCTTCTTGTTATTTCTGTTAGTCTGTTAAATATGTCATAGTTAAAGTCTGTTATATAATCTTTTGCTTTTATGCTGTCTAAGCCTAGCTGATATGCTTTTGGTCTTATTTCTCTTGTCTTATTTCCTAGTATGTCATATTCATAGCCTGTTATCACTTGCAGCTTGTCTTGATATTCTAAATCTATTAAACCATTTATTAATTCTTCATCTTCTGCTATTGATGTTTTGTCTATTAGTTTTATTGATTTTATCAATCTGTTTTGTAGGTCATATTCAAACTTTTCTATATCATTGTTCTCGCTGTCTCTTGATGTTTCTTTTTTGACTATGTTACCGTTTTTGTCATAGTACAGCTTTTGGAATGAACCGTTGCTGTGTCTTTTCATTTTTAGCTTATTGTTTTCATAGTACTGATACATTGTTTCTCTTTTTGAAGCTAGTCCTTTTGTATCTGATATGCTTTCTTTTGTTAGATTTCCATTTTCGTCATAGGTATAGCTACTAAGTATATATACTATGTTTCCACTACCATCCTCATATGCAGGCTGTCTCTTTTCTAATATTTTGTTGTTTTCATCATATTTAAATTCTGTTTTGTTTCCTCTTTTGTCTTCTAATACTGTTAGATTTCCTGCTAAGTCGTACTTATATTCTTGTGTATTTAAATATGTATCTATATCTTTTCTTTTTTTGTTAAATCCATTGTACTCAAAGCTTGTTACATTTGCTAGCTGATCTTCTTCTTTTATTTTTCTGTTTGCTAAATCATATTCATATTTAACTTTACTTCCATCTGAAAATTCTATTTTTGTTAAATTACCTACTGTATCATATTCAAATTTTGTTACTAGACCTTTTTCGTTTGTTTCTTCTATGATATTGTCTAGTAGGTTGTATTTATATGCTTTGCTGTCTCCTAATGGATTTGTTACTTTTATTACTCTGCCAAGTCCATCATAATCATAGCTTGTACCCTTTGAGTCTTCTATATTGCTTTGATATCTTATTCCATCTACTACTTTCTTTGGGTTACCTTTTTTTGTGTACTGGATATAACTTAGTGTTTCACCTTCTGGTGATATTTTTTCTATAACTCTGTTCATATTGTCATAAACGTAGCTTGTTCCAAGCATCGTGTCTATATCAACATTTTCTTCATACTGCTCTGGATTTATCTGTTTTTTTATGTTACCTCTCTTATCATACACATATCTTGTTATTGATTGCTCAGAATCTTTGTATGGCTGTTTTTTATGTGTAAGCTTGTTCATTTCGTCATATTCATACTGAACTTTATTTCCTCTTGCATCTGTTTGCTCTTTTACGTTACCTCTTAAATCATATTTGTATTTTACTGTGTATCCTTTTGGTGATATTAATTTTTTTATTTTCCCATCATGGTTATATTCATATTTGGTTATATTTCCTCTTGAATCTTCCATGGTTTTTACTTTACCGTTTGTATAATATGAATATTTTGTGCTTGCTAATATTTTGTCTGAATATTCATTGTCATAAACAGGGTTTGTCAGTGATTTTATATCTACATCTGATGTTTTTACTAATACTGAGCTTACTGCTAAATTTAATAAATGGTCATACTCATACCTGTTTACATTGTACTCTCCTTCACTTATTTTTCTCTTTTCTGTTATTAGATTATTATTAGCATCATATTCTCTTATTGTTTCTTCACCATTTGCTCCTGTTACTTTTATTAGGTTGTTTGCTTTATCATATTCGTAGTAATTTTTATTACCTATTGGTTCTTCTATATTACTAAGTGTTGGTACTTTAGCTTCTTTTAAGCTAAATGTCTCTGTACTTAATGGACTATTTGTTTCATTGTATGATGTTTTTGTCAATCTATAGTATTTGTAGCTTTCATCTTCTTTTATATATTCTTTTTTGCTTATCACATTTGAAGCTTCATCATATTCAAATAAAGCCTCATTGCCTTCTTGATCTATACTCTTTGTGATTTCACCTTTGTTTGTATATCCATAGTGAGCTTCTGTTTCATCTGGATATACCACTCTAATAGGCTTTCCATAAATATTATTATATGTTGTTATTTCTAATCCATCTGATGTTTTCTTCTGCATATAGAATTTACCGATATTATCATATCTAAAATTCTCTGTATAGCCGTTTGGATATTTTACTGATTTTACGTTTCCATTTCCGTAGTATGTTGTTTCTACTTTATTTCCATATGCGTCTTCTTGTGATATTACTTGTCCGTCTCCATTATATTCATATTTGATTGAATGTCTGTCTACTCCTTCTATGATTCCTTGATATACTACATCTGCTGATGTGAATTTAACTACTCTGTTATCTGCATCATATTCATATTTATTTCCTATTGAAAGCTCTGGACTTTCACTGTTATATCCAAGCTCATCTGCCTGCAATAAGAGATTGCCTCTGCCGTCGTATAAATTATACTCTATTATGCTGTCTTTATATCCATTATATGATATTACTTTAGTTCTTCTGTTATCCATATCATATTCAAATTTTCTACCTGGTGCTGATTCTATACTCATATTTGAATATCTTGCATCAACTTCTTTGATTAAATTATTACATTTGTCATATAAGTATCTTGTCGTATTTCCTAATGCATCCGTCTGTGCTGTTAGTCTGTTTAATCCATCATAGGTAAAGCTATTTGTACATTTTGCTCCATTAATAATTTGTGTACTGACTAATGGGTTATTGCGTTTATCGTAGGTTATTTCTGTTATCTTTTTAACTTCTCCTTTAAATGGTTCTATTTTCTTTATGATATTGTTTCTATTGTCATATTGATAGGTATACGTCTCGAAGGTATTATTATTTAGAATTTCTTGTTTTAACAAGTTTCCTTGATAGTCCTTTTGGTATTTTATCAACACTTTACCCATCTCTTGATCTTCTATGTTTCCTACTTTGTATACTGTTTCTTCCTCGATAAGTTGTCCATTTTTTGTATATACATAATCATTTTGTATGCATTTATGTTCATCTTTATCTGTATATGTTGTTTTTTGTGTCATATTTCCCAGTAAATCATAGGAATATGTGGTATGTGTTTTTTTGTCATCTTCTAACCAAATGTATTCATCTACTACTCTATTCATGTTGTTGTAGACTAGTTCTATTTTTGATGAAGCTTGTTTTACACCGTTTTTACATGTTCCTCTTTCTTCACTTGCCATATTACCTGCTTTGTCATAGCTGTAGCTTGTATAGGTGTAGTTCTCTTCACCAATAAGATATCTTCTTTCTTCAATTAATCTGCCTGCTTGATCATATATTTTGTCTGTTGTCTTTTTATTTGGTTCTTTTATTTTTGATACATTATTTATTGAGTTATAAATATATTCTGTTTCATTGTTTAATGGATCTATTATCTTTGTTAATCTTCCTATATCGTCATATATATAATTTGTTTCTTTTCCTCTATAATCAATGTCACGGACTTTATTGCCTACATAGTCATAGTATTTTTTTGACGTATAGAATGTTATGTTATCTGGTGATATTTCTGTTTTTAGAAGCTTATTGTCTTTGTTATAATAAAATCTCTTTATATATCCTTCTTCGTCTGTTATTTCTGCTAGTAAGGCTGTGTCTTCATCTACTGCTGTTTTATAGCTCAATCTCATTGTGCCTTTTAGTATTGTGTCATTTTCATAATATGATTTTTCTACTAGTTTGTAACTGCTGTTATATTTGTATCTAGTGCTGTGTCCGTTTGAATCTACTTCTTTCATTTTATTTGAGTTACAGTCATATTCGTAGGATTCTAGCCTTACCCATTGGTTGTTGTCATTATAGCTGAGATTTAGCAAATATCCAAGTATATCATATTCAAATAAATATAATGCTTCTCCTTGATCTTTGTAGTTTATTTTTAAATTATTGTATCCACTGTCTATATAAGTATATTCTTCTGTTGTTTCATCTGGATGCATAGTCTTTTTTAATCTATAGAGGTCATCATACTCATATGATTTTTTGTTTCCGTTTTCATCTATTTCAGATGTTTTTATACCTGTATTAAAATCATATGCGTATTTTTTCTCTTGTAGCTGTGTATCTACTGTTTTATATATTCTTGTTAGGTATGCTCCTTTATGATTTATTCCATTTGCATCTATGCCGTATTCATAGTTTGTTATAAAGCTTCCTAACCCGTCTGTTAATTCTTCTTTGATTATATTTCCAAAGCTGTCATAATTATAATTTGTGACAATCCATTTGTTTTTGTCATCTGTATTATATTTTGTTTCTTTTATGACATTTCCAAGATTGTCTACATCATAGTTTATTTGACATGTTGTATCTTTATCTTTTTTCCATGTCTTTGATGTAAGGATATGATATTTATCGTAAGCATAGTTATATATTACTGTACGTTCGTCGTCTATAGGATACCCTTTATCATCTCTATTTGCGTCATAACCTGTGTAATTGATAAGATTTCCAAACTCATCATATCTGTAATTTTCTATCTTTTTAACAAACTTACCTGTCTCTTTACCATATTGAACATCATATATGACTCTTTCTTTTTTCTTTATGAGCTTCATTTCATCATGCTCTGTTGTAATTACCTCTTTATGGTTAGTTCCTGTATTTAGAGAGTTTATAAGCTGATGTAAGCCGTCATATGTATATTTTACTTTGTTTCCACTTTTATCAGTGGTGTTAGTATAATACTTATAACCTTTTAAATAATTTTCGTCATATGGTTTATACTCTTTTACTCCATATCCGTCTGCTTCGTTTACATAGGTATAGTTAATGTGATTTTTGTCCTCTGTTATGAATCTGTCTATGAATTTATCTTTTGCTATATCATAGTCTTTTTTGATTAATTCACTTTTAGAGAATATTTTTCTGTACTGCATACTTCCTTTGTTTAGTCTTTGTGTATATGTATTATAGGTGTATCTGCTTATTTTGTTTGTTCTAAAATTATCTATTTGTGTTAAATTTTCATATCTGTTATATACTGAATAACTACTTCCGTTTGTATATGTAAAACCTAATGCTGGCTGTTCATACCAAAAATGATATTTAGGCTTTCCGTCTGTATCATATACTCTTTGAAGTCTTGTCCTTATAACTGCTTTTGAATCGCTTACTAATGCTGCTGATTTGTCGTAAACTATTTGTTTATTGTCAGGGAGTTTTATTATTACCTGATATTTTCCTTTTAAGTCTCCTGAATTTTGAGTATCTGGATCATTTGATGTTTTATAGCTTTCATCTTTAGAGTATTTTGTGTTAGTTTTCTTTGCTACTCTATAGCTGTGATCTTCTTTGTACTCTATTGTTATAACTCTTCCTACTGTGTCTGTTATTTTTGACATCAGCTTTTTAGTTATATTTGTGCTGTATATGCTGTAATTCAATGTTGTATACTCAAATTTTATTGTATTTCCATAGCGGTCTACTATACCTAAGAGTCTTCCATCTGCTGCAAAATATGTTTTCTTTCCATCTTTTTTAATCATTACATATTTTGATTTTCCGTCAACTTGTCCATTTGAAAACTGGTCTGATTCTCTTACAAATACTTCTTTAGTTGTTTGACCTTCTAATTTATATGTTTTTATGCCGTCCATTATAACAGGTCGTAAAAGTCTGTATGTATCTCCACCTTCTGTGTGAATAAATATATGCTCACTGCTATCTTCGCTTTTTCTTACTTCCATCTGTGGAAATGAAAATCTCGTTCCTATTCCTATGTTATATCTGTCTTCATAGAAGGAAGATGTCTTAGCATCTGAATGAACATAGTCAACCCAAGCACCGTTTACATACTTTACTTTCATTTCTTTTACGTTTGATACTCCGCTTTTGTATATTCTTTTTATTTCTACATCTAATCCGTTTCTGCCAGGCAGTACATAATCAGTTTGGGATATCGTTAGTTCTCCACTTCTTGGATTTATATATTCTTCTGTATAGTTATTTCTAAGGTATACAGGTGATAACATTGTATTATATTGCTTTTTAGGTCCTACTAAATTGTTAAGCTGTTCTTCTATTGTATCTGCATATGCTATTGTAAAAGGCATAAATATAAATATGCATGATAGAAGGATTATCAGCTTTTTTAGTTTTTCCTTCATCTCTAGTGCCTCCTTTTTTGGCTATCTAATTATATTTATTCTGTAAAAATTCTGCAAAGATCTGTTCTCTGCTGTATCCTGCTCTGAATTTTGGTAATATTTCTATAACATTCTTTTTTAAATTTGCAGCTATTACAAAGGCATCTACTATTTTATCCTCTGATAATCCATATTGTTCTTTATATTCTTCTATTTCGTCATTATTAACCATTATTCTTGGAAGATTCTGTGCACTGCTTAGAATTTCAAGTTTTTCATTTACATGCTTCCAAAGTAATCCGTCTAATTTGTAGCTTATTACTTCATCAAATTCTTTGTTTAATTTATCTGCTATTATGTCAGCAATCATTATGTCATCTGTATCAATATTAGGCTCTGTCATCAACCTTTCGAGATACTCAGGTTCAAATGATCTTGGAGTAAACTCTGTAAGCGAATTGTAGTCACTAAAAATTTCTGTAAAACTCTTTCCTTGTTGTTTTCTTGCTACAAAGCCTTGAAGCTCACTTTTCTTGCCAAAATTAATATTTAAAAACTCATATGCTACAAGAACATCTTTTAGGTTGTATCCAGATAATACCAGTCTTTCTATTTCTTCTTTAAAACTCTTTTGAACATTAAGCTCTACGAGAGTGTTTTTGTAGTTAGCTATGTTTTTATCATAATTTGCCTCATCTGATTTTTTTATCATATCAAGAACTTCCTGTTTTATAACTATATCTTGTAATGTAAGTACATCTACGCTTATGTTTTCAATTGCTTTATCGTCTTCAAGCAATTGTTCTTCTTCATTAATTAATTGCTCTTCTTCTTGACTTAATTGTTCATTGATTTCAGATACTTTATCTCCTGTCATAGAATATGAAATAACTCCTTGAACCATTACTATTACTAAAACCAAGGCTGTTATAATTATTAATTTATTCTTCTTCATTCATATCACTCCTTTAGTTTCCCAAATCATCATTAGGATTTATATCTTTTAATTCTTTAATGAGCCCTTCTTGAGGATTTGGTGGTTTTACTGACGGTAACTCTATCATAGGTTTCTCATGAATGTTTTCACTTTCACTTGTTTTACTACCTATTTCAGGTATAAAGTTTGCATCTTGTTCTTCCTTGTTCTCTAAATTTGCTTTATTTTGAAGTGCTTTTAACATCTTATCCTCAATATTCATAATTGTTATGATTTTTTCTCTTCCTAATAACACCATCTTTTCATTTTTACTATCTTCATACTTCTCTTTATCAGTAAAATATGTATCTATATCAAGCCCAAGCTGGACTGCACAAATGTACTCATTTAGCGCAGTATCTAAGCTTTTTAATTCTTTTTTTAGCATAAGTGTGTAATATATGACACTATCGCTATCCTCAAGTCCTTTTAATATTCTTTGATAATCATCTTTAGATATTTCATCTTCTACATCAAAGCCTATTATTTCTTGAAGCTGAAACTGAACTCTTTCTATCAGCATTCTCGCCTCTGTTATCTCGTTTTCTGCAAATCCCATTTCTGCAAGTTTGTTATTTTTATCTAAACCATCTTTTTTCTCATCTTTTACTAAATAATCTTCGCTGTTTTCCTTTAGCTCATTTATTATTTCATTAAAACTCATTCCTTTTTCTCTAAGACTTAATATTTCTTTTATATCTGCTCCTGTGATATTTGATATTTCAGCTGCTTTTTGTTTGTCATCTTCTGATATGACAATTTCATTATCTTTTGCTTCAATTTTAGGCATGTTTACAAAAAACATATCTCCTACCATTGCTACAACTAGCGCCAAAACTATCAGTATGCTTCCAAATTTTACTTTCTTCATTTACTCACCTCTTTTTATTCAACAATAAAGTTTATGTTTATATTTCCGCTTACCTTAGCCTTAAAAAGAATATCTGTTATCTCTCCAGACCATGATGTTCCGGGTACTAGTGATTCATCTACTGTGATTTCTATTTTACCGCTTGAAAGCTGTACATTCATGTTAGTTCCTTCTATTTTGCCACTTGTAATATTTTTATTTGCTGCATATTTGTTAAGGTCTATTATTTCAAGCTCCTCAGGGTTATATGTAACCACAAATTTAAGCTCTGTAAAGTCCTGAACATTGTTTGCTAGTAGCGATAAATCAAATTCCATACCTTCATTGGCATTTATTGTGTACATTGGATTTGTTGTATTTAACACTAATGCACTGCTCCATGCTGTTACTCCTGTTATATTCTTTGCTCTTAGTCTATAAGTATGGGATGTTCCCGGCTCTAGATTGTCATGGATATAGTTTAGTTGATTTATATCGTTAATACTTATTGTTTCTCCATCAAGCTCAAGGTCATATCCACTTCCTCCGTCTATTCTTTCCCATCTAAGCTCTATTGAGTTATGTGTTGGTATACCTGTCAAGCTATGTGGTGCATCTGGAATATTTGGTAATGTTGATAGTGTCAAAACTCCACACCAATTTTCTTTACCATCTTCTTTTACAACTTTTATTTTGTAGCTGTGGAATGTATTTGCTTCTAAGCCACTGTGGATAAATACAGTCTCCTCACCATTGTCCTTGATTTCTCCGTCTACCTCTATCTTATAGCTTGCATTGGCAGCAACTGCATCCCAAGATAATGTTATATCTTCGTTTGTCACTACTGCTATTACATTTGCCAGTGCAAAGTTTTCCTCTCCTTCTTCTATCTTAGGCAATGTAAACATTGTAACTGGACTGCTCCAATCACTCATGCCACTAACATTTTTAGCTCTAACTCTGTACACATGCTTTGTATCAGGTGTCAGCCCTGAGTGTTTATATAGAGTTTCTTTTATATCTGTAACTACTCTACCATCAATTTCTAAGTCATATGACTCTGTATGAGGTGGCTTGTACCATGTAACTGAAATACTTGTTTCATCTGATGTTGCCATTATATTTACCGGGATATCAGGCTTTTCAGGATGAGTGGTAATGTCTAATTGACTAGTCCATGCACTCTTTCCGCCCCTGTTTTTTGCTCTTATTCTATATCTGTGCCCTGATAATGGTTCTAAATTCTCATGTACATAAACAGTTTCTTTACCGTTATCTATTATGAAACCGTCAACCTCTAGTTCATATGCCTCTGCTCTTTCCATCTCATCCCAGTTTAATGTTATGGAATTTTTTGTTTTATTGACTATTATATTAGTTGGTGTTTCTGGAGGATATGGAAGACTAGCGACGGTTAATAGCTCTGACCATTCACTTTCTCCTCCTCTATTTACTGCTCTGACTCTATATTTGTGTTCACTGTCAGGCTCTAAATCTTCATGAATATATGTTGTTTCACAACCGTTATTTACTATGCTACCATCTACCTCTAGTTCATAATTTTCTACCCTTAGACTTGAGTCCCAGCTTATTTCTATCTCTTCTTGTGATAAAACAGTTTTTATATTTTGTGGTGTTGTTGGTGGAAATGGGAGAGTGTATTCTTCATAGATTCTACTCCATCTTCCTGTACCTCCACTATTTCTGACTCTTATTCTATATGTATGAAAAGTGTCGCGATCTAGTCCGCTATGAGTATAGTTTGTAAAAGTGCCATTTTCAACTACCGCTCCATCTACTTCTATATCGTATCCTAATGCATATGGAACTGGATTCCATGATAACTCTATTGATTTTCTTTCATTATTGACCTCAATAAATGGAGGCTGTGCCAATGTCATAGCATTAAATGTATTGCTTATTTCTTGTAATCCGTCATGATTTTTAGCCGTTGCTATTATGCCGTATTTAGTATTACTACTTAAACCATTTATTTCTAACATTTTCTCTGATAAAATAATCCAATTAGCTGTTGCTGTTAAGCTGCCTGATTGATCAAGATATTGGTTTCCTATTTTGATTTGGTACTCTGTTGATAATGGATTATTATCCTGTATTGAAAATGTTATTGATTCTTCTGTGGCATTGTTAAGTATTATGTTAGGTTTTTGAACTTTAGTATATATATTTTGGTGTTTATCTGAAATATGTCCTACTCTATCTCTAACCTCAAGCTTTACATTGTATAAACTATTAGGAGTAAGTCCTGTACAATTGTATGTACTGCTACTTATCCATGAAGAAATTTTATCTCCTACTGTATATCTGTACGGAGTGCCGTGCAGACCTGATGCAGTATCTGTTGCTGAACCGCTTACGATTATCGAACCTGCCTGAGGTACTACATTAAAACTATCTATATTTGGAGAAACAATATCTACAGTAATATTGATTATCTCTTGAACTACATCACTTCCATCATCTGCTGTAAATTTAAGAGTATGCTTGCCTTCTCCAATACTGGATAAATTCAAAGCATCAAATGTAACTACATGCTGTGTTTGAGTATTTGTTATTATTTTTGTATCTCTTGGCTGACTGCTATTATCAATATAATATTTAAGGGTTAATGTATCACTATCAGGATCTGATACCTTGACTGTAGGTATGAACAACCCTCCTAGATCACTTACCATTTGTCCATTCCTTGGATTTGTTACATCCAGTATAGGAATAGCTTGAATTTGATCAAAAATCTTTTCAAGATTAGTACTAAAGTTACTACCTAAGCTTAGATATAATCCTCCTGTTGATGATGATAAATTTCTAAATTGACTTCTAACACTACTATCTCCTACCGCTGTAAGGATAACATCATTTCTCTTTAATTCATTTATAACTTCTTGGTTCGAGTATCCTTTTCTACTTGTTACAGTTTCATCACCTATAAGCACAAAGTACTTTATGGCATTATCATAAAATGTATATGTGTTTAATGCTTCCATAATTGCATCTAATCCGTTCTCTGTTCCTCCAGATACATTAATATTCGAAAGATTTTGCTTAAAAACGTCAACGCTACTTGTCAAACTATAGGTACGTGGAGAATATTCATACGATATAAGACCTAATCTATATGCAAGACCCTGCCTTGATAGTTTATCTGTAAAATTCTTTATTTCATTTCTTACATCGCGAATATCATTACCCATACTTCCTGAGCGGTCTATTATAAAAACTATATCAATTCTACTTTTAGCAAAAACTTGCGTTGGTGCTATTATTGGCGTTAGCAATATACATACTATTAGTAAAAATACCAATGAAAATTTTAGTTTATTCATCATATTTCTCCTTTGTCCTTAATTAGGGGCTAGCCCCATTAGGGTTGTTTCAAAATGAGTAAAGTTCAAGGCATTGAAATTTTCACGGATATGAGCGTACTTTAAGTACGTGATTAGTCGGGAAATATTTCAATAACGAAGAAATTTGCCATTTAAGACTACCCTTAATCTACACTATAAACAATCCTTGAAAGCTTATTAACCTTAGATATGAATTTCAAGCTGTTTACAATGGTTTTATTATTATTTTTAACAATGTATTCTATTACTCCGTTTTCACAAGACGCAACCTTTATGTTAGTTCCTTCTATTACTCCCGCTTCTTTATTTAACTCAGGTGTTATTGCACATAAATCAACTACTTCTAATTCATCAGGGTTATATGTTACTACTATACGTCTAAATTCTACATTTTTCTTAGCAGGAGCTACCACAACGAAGTTAAACAAATTATCTTTTCCAGGGTTTACCTGTATTTCAGGATTAGTATTTTTGCTTAATTCTTCACTCCATTCACTCACTCCACCGTCATTAACTGCTCTTACTTTATATGAATGCCACGTGTTAGCCTTTAATCCTTTATGGATAAAAATTCCATCTTCTATATCCGATATTACTACACCGTCAGCTATAACCTCGTAGTATTCATCTCCTTCGCATCCATCCCATGTCAAAGTTATTTCATTTATTGTAGCTGTGGCTTGCAAATTAGTTGGTACAGGTGGTGCAGTTGTGCATGTTATCAGTTTACTCCAATCACCTACTGAACTACCATTTTTAGCCCTTACTCTATATTTGTGAGTGGTACTAGGCTTTAAATTATCATGCACATATCTAAGGTGATCTCCAACATTAATTACATCACCGTCAACTTTTATATCATAACCATCTGCTCCCCTCACATTTTCCCAGTTTATTATTATCTTGTCGCTAGTTGCTTTATATCTAAGTCCATATGGAATACCTAATGAAGTAGATGCTGTAACGCCTTCGCTCCACTCTCCTAAAAAGCTTCCGCTTTTTGCTCTTATTCTATAGACATGATAGCTGTTAGGTTCTAGATTTTCATGTATATATTCAGTTTTATTACCTATATCAAGGATATTTCCATCAACCATTACATCATAGCCACTTGAACCTTCAACTATGTCCCAAGTTAGCTTAATTGCACTGTTCTCTAAATAAATTTTAATATTTTGTGGTATTCCTAGCTTAGTAGATACTGTTATTAACTCACTCCACTCTCCCGGTACTACATCATTCCAAGCTCTAACTCTATAACTATGCTCTGTATTTGGCTCTAAGCTATTATGTGTATATTGGGTGTTTAAAGCATTTGGAATTACTACACCATCAACCTCAATATCATAGCTTTTAGCTCCTATTATAGAGTTCCATTTTACAACAATCTCGGTACTTGTACTTGTATAAGTAAGACTAATATTGTCATCAAGTAAAGTTTTTTCTATGATTAGTTCACTCCATCTACTAATACTGTCACCATTTTTACCTCTTACTCTATAAGTATGTTCACTATTTGGCTGTAAATCATTATGACAGTACTCTGCACTACTACCTGTATTTATTATTTCTCCGTCCACCTCTATTTCATAAGCTGTACTTCCTACTGATTCATCCCAAGACAATTGTATACTTTTATTACTTGCTACTGCCTGTAGGTTTTGAGGTATCAAAGGTCTAGTTTTAGCTTTATACAATTGACTCCACTCGCTTGCTCCTACACTGCTTATCGACCTTACTCTATAGCTGTGTTCAGTGCTTGGAGTTAAGTTTTCATGTGTATATGAATTAGTAGCACTTTCTTTTATCTCATTTGAGTCTATCTCTATTTCGTAGCTATCTGCTCCTGCAACTGCATTCCAGTTTAGTTTTATTATTGTATCTTCATTTTCAGAACTTAGGTTATTTGGTATATCTGTAATTGTAACTAATGATAAAAACTCACTCCATTTACTAAAGCCACCTTCATTTTTAGCTCTAACTCTAAAAACATATTGCATATTAGGAATAATTTCTGTATTGATATAGGTTGTTCTTTTACCGTTATCTACTGCCTTTCCTTGTACCTCAACGTCGTATCCTGTTGCTCCTTTGACAGGATCCCAGTTAATAGTTATTTTTGTAGGAGTAACCTCCATATTTATATTTTGAGGTGCCACTGGCAAAGTCCATTCATGAACCTCTTCACTCCAGCTTCCCTCTTTTGCTCTAACTTTGTATATATGTTCTTCTGACGGATTTAAGCCTGTATGATTATATGTTGTACTTGTCCCATTATCTATTACTACTGAGTCCACCTCTATTTCATAACCTACTACTGCTTCTACTGCATCCCACTTCATTTTTATGGAGTTAGTTGTTCTATCTTCTGCCCTAATATTTCTAGGTATAGGTATTAATTTTAATGTTGGATAGGACTCTCCTTCTTTAATTTTCCATGTATCTACAAAATCCCAATCTATAAATGTTAACTTCTGCATCATCTCTTGAGTTGTCTTGGCTTGCTCCTCTGGCTTTTTGATGCCTGATAAAGTAAAGTCAAAATAACTATTTGTTACTTTACTAGTCACTATATGTCCTATAAGCGGTACATTGCTTTTACTCCCACTATAACAATTAATAATATTAACTCTATACTCTTTTACTTTAGAATTTTTGTCATTATGATTTTCTTTGACTTTTTTTATGTCTGCTTCTTGTTCTTTGTCTTTATTCTGATCATCGTTCATGTATCCATGTACGTATCCTACGAGTCCTCCTGCGAAATTTTTCCCTTCTACTTCTCCTAATGCATAGCTGTTTTCTACTAATGTCTGTGTCTTGTATATCCTTCCTATTAAACCTCCTAATTGTTTATTACCTACTACTTTTCCTTCTGCATAGCACTCTCTTACAGTTCCACTTAGATATCCTAGTAATCCTCCTATATAGTTATATCCTGCTACTTCTACTTTACTACTACTTTGACTTATACTTCCTTCTAAGCTCCCTACTAGTCCTCCTACGCTATCATTTCCTGTTATTTTTCCCATTTCATCAATATTTACATATTTTATTATTACATCTTTTCCTGAGCCTAATAATGCTCCTACATTATCATTTCCTGTTACTGTTACTTGATCTAGCTTTAAATCCTTAAAAACTGCATTAGTTGCTTGGCTAAATAATCCTTGATTGTCTATTCCTTCTCCTTGTATTACATAGTTCTTTATATAATATCCATTTCCGTCTATAGTTCCTGTGAATGGTACTTTCATTCCTATTGGTATCCACTGATTTCTTTGCATGTCTATATCGTTTTCTAATTTATAACTGCTTCCTAAGCTGTACCTTATATTATCTAATTGTTCCTGTGTTCTTATTAGGTAAGGATTTGCTAATGTTCCTTTTCCTCCTGCTACTTCTCCTGTTGGTAAGCCATCCCTTACTTTACTGCTTTCTTTTACATTTCTCAAGTATGGATAGCTTCCTCCTTCTTCTATATTCCAAATAGTATCAAAATCCCATGAGTCAAATTTTGCTTGTTGTGTCATGTCACTTGTTAATAAGGCTATATCTGTACTTTTTTGCGGTTCATATCTAGATGCTATCCCGTCATAATAACTATTTGTTACTTTGATAGCTGCTGTATATCCTATAAGCGGTACTTTGCTTTTGCTCCCACTATAGCAATTTGTAATGTATGCTTTCTGGTCATTTCCTTGTACGTATCCTGCTAGTCCTCCTGTAAACTCACTACCTTCTACTTCTCCTAATGCATAGCAGTTTTCTACTATTGTATGTGTGTTGTATATCCTTCCTATTAATCCTCCTACTTCTTTAGTACCTGCTATTTTTCCCTCTGCATAACACTCTCTTGCAGTTCCACTTAAATAACCTGTTAATCCTCCTACATAGTTATTTCCTGATACATCTACTTTACTACTACTTTGATTTATGCTTCCTTCTAAGCTTCCTACTAGCCCTCCTACATAATCATTTCCTGTAATTTTTCCAATTTCCTTAACATCTACATTTTCTATAATTACTTCTTTTCCTAAACCTAGTAATGCTCCTACGTAATCTTTTCCTGTCACTGTTACTAATTCTAGATTTATATTCTTAAACGTCGCTTTGTTAGCCATTCCAAATAACCCTTGATTATCTATTCCTTCTCCTTTTATTACATAGTTCTTTATATAATATCCATTCCCGTCTAGAGTTCCTGTGAATGGTACTTTCATTCCTATTGGTATCCACTGCTTTCTTTGCATATCTATATCGTTTTCTAATTTATAACTGCTTCCTAAGCTGTACCTTATATTATCTAATTGTTCCTGTGTTCTTATTAGGTAAGGATTTGCTAATGTTCCTTTTCCTCCTGCTACTTCTCCTGTTGGTAAGCCATCCCTTACTTTATTACTTTCTTCTACATTTCTTAAATATGGATAACTTGTTCCTTCTTCTATATTCCAAATAGTATCAAAATCCCATGAGTCAAACTTTGCTTGTTGTGTCATGTCACTTGTTAATAAGGCTACATCTGTACTTTTCTGCGGTTCATATCTAGATGCTATCCCGTCATAATAACTCTCTGTTACTTTGATAGCTGCTGTATATCCTATAAGCGGTACTTTGCTTTTGCTCGCACTATAGCAATTTGTAACGTATGCTTTCTGGTCATTTCCTTGTACGTATCCTGCTAGTCCTCCTGTAAACTCACTACCTTCTACTTCTCCTAATGCATAGCTGTTTTTTACTATTGTATATGTATTGTATATCCTTCCTATTAATCCTCCTATTTCATTAGTACCTGCTACTTTTCCCTCTGCATAGCACTCTCTTGCAGTTCCACTTAAATAACCTGTTAATCCTCCTACATAGTTATTTCCTGATGCTTCTACTTTACTACTACTTTGATTTATGCTTCCTTCTAAGCTTCCTACTAGTCCTCCTACATAATCATTTCCTGTTATTTTTCCCGTTTCCTCAACATTTACATTTTCTATTACTACTTCTTTCCCTGAGCCTAATAATGCTCCTACATTATCTTTTCCTGTTACTGTTACTTGATCTAGTTTTAAATTCTTGAAGGTTGCGTCAGTTGCTTTTTTAAATAGTCCTTGATTGTCTTTTCCTTCTCCTTTTATTACATAGTTTTTTATATAATGTCCATTTCCGTCTAGAGTTCCTGTGAATTCATTAATTGGAGTCAATTCTTCACCTAGAAAATCTATATCATTTCCCAGTTCATAATAAGCTATAATATTATTGTTTATTTCAAGAAAGTGATCTTTTGTAAGAATTATATATGGTTCTTCGGCTGTCCCTAATCCTTCCATTTCAGTGTTTTGAACTGGTTCTTCTAATACTGGTGTTGATAACGTCATTTCTGTTACCAATTCACTCCACTCACTTACTCTGCTTTCATCTTTTGCTCTTACTCTATAGCTATGCTCTGTACCAGCTTCTAGTTCTTTATGTATATATCTTGTATCTGCTCCGTTATCTGTTGCTACTCCATCTACTTCTATTTCATAGCTTGTGGCTACATCTACTTCACACCATGTTATTGTAATAGTATCTTCTGTTGCTACAATACTTATGTTTGTTGGCACTTCTAATAGATCTATTACTTGAATCTCTAACGTCGTTTCTGTTACTACATCACTCCACTCACTTTCACTACTCTCATTTTTTGCTCTTATTCTATAGCTATGTTCTATACCAGCTTCTAACTCTTTATGTACATAACTTGTACTTGCTCCATTATCTTTTACTTCTCCATCTACTTCTATTTCATAGCTTGTGGCTTCATCTACTTCACTCCATGTTATTGTAATAGTATCTTCTGTTGCTACAATACTTATGTTTGTTGGCACTTCTAATAGCTCTATTACTTGAGTTTCTAATGTCGTTTGTGTTACTACATCACTCCACTCACTTTCACTACTCTCATTTTTTGCTTTTATTCTATAGCTATGTTCTGTACCAGCTTCTAGCTCTTTATGTACATAACTTGTATCTCCGTTATCTGTTGCTACTCCATCTACTTCTATTTCATAGCTTGTGGCTTCATCTACTTCACTCCATGCTATGGTAATAGTGTCTTCTGTTGGTACAATGCTTATGTTTGTTGGTACTTCTAATGATTCTATTTCTGGTTCTTTTAACGACTCTATTTCCGTTTCCTCTGTTTCTGCTTTCGTAATATCCACTGGTACTTCTAGTATTTCAGTAGTTTTTTCTGTTTCAACTGTATCAATATCCGATGCTGCAAAAGCCATTGAATCGATAGATGTAAATACTAACAAAAAAACTAAAACTAATGAAATATTAGTTTTTAATAATTTACCTATATTCAATTCTCATACCTCCTACAATTTATTTGAGTTTACACTATCAAATACTTGGTAACATTTATTATTTTATATTTAAAAAGGTTTTCCTCTTTACAGTAATAACATTACAACATAAAAATCACCTTTTTAATATAAAGGTATATCTACAATACTCAATGTATATAATGTGCATATTTTCATCAGAAAATAAACAAAAAAACTTGTTAAGCACAATAAATTAAAAATAGTCATATTAAATACCACTAACCCTATTTCTTTCTTATTTGGCAGTGGTATTTATTCCATGAATGTTATTTATTTTAATATACGTGTATCTAAATCCCTATTATATTTTTAATAATATTTTTCCATTTTATACACACATATCTTAAAACATATGTATTGTAGCAAATCTTGTATATTAATTCAACTAATTATGTTTATTTGTCCACAATTTAGTAATTTAGTCTCATTTTTTGTTAATTTTTATTAACAAAATAAAAAACTCTCGTTAGAATTCATATCACTTTGAAAGTTTTCTTTATGTATTTATGTATTTTCTATTTTTTATTTACTAAACATAGATTTAAAACAAGCAGTTGTTCAAAATCATAACTAAAGCTATTATGAATTATTATTCAAACAGAGAAGCAGGCACTTCAGTACTGGGTAGCCCCTCCCTAATATTTTTAGAATACTATTTATTCACTGATGGAATTCATTAGCTTAACTATTCCACTACGTATGGGTAGCCACATTGGTATAGTCAAAGCAAATATATGTGCAGTATTAACAGATACATCCGAAACATAAATACCGAAGATAGCTACAATTGTGATAAAAATAGTTAAAATAAATAATCCAAACATCATAGATTTCATAAATTTCATTACTGCTATAAGCTGCTTATTATTCCTCTCCTTTATGTTTATAGCAAAACTCTCTTTAAAAATTATCATAAAACTTGGTGTTGATTTTAGAAAGATAGTGATTATTAAAACCAATACTGTATTTTGAATACCTTCGTATACACTAAAATCTTTTGGCATAATTACATAAAAAGCAAAGAATGTACATACTGAATATAAAGTTTGAAATTCGATATTTTATTAATAACAGCATCAACCCATTCTTTTTTATTTAAAGAAGAACTCGTGAATCTCATAAACAATATCATAAACATTAATCGTGTATATTTTTATGTTGGTAATTCCTGTGTGTATCTCTGCTGGAACCCATGTTGTATTAGCACCAAAACCTGCTGAATGTGTAGACACTCTTCTTCCATCTTCTGTTGTTGCTGTACCATATGTGTAGTCTGCTTGCTACACCATCCAATTCCTTTGCGTTCTCCATATCATATGAAACAGTAACAACTCCTGTCGCGTTAATACGATATTCATTAACCCTAAACAACGGAAAACTTTTCTAGTAAATAACAAAAATGATTGACCTATTTAGCATCTATCTTTTTATGTATTATTTTTGTGACACTATAGTTTTAATAAATTAAATTAATTTTTGTCTATATCAACATATTTTTCAAATATTCTCTAAGATCCTTTTGTTGTATTATTGTTTTTTCTACCTCCATGTATTGAAATTTAAATATAGGTTTCTTTATTTCAATTAAAACTTCTATTTCATCTAAAGGAACTTTTTTTTCAAATATAAATTGCTCTTTCTTAATAAATCCATATTCCTTGGCTTCCTTTTCATTATTAGTAAATAAACCTATACTATTTTCATCTAGTACATGCTTACTTATTGATAATGGATCAAATTTTGTTCCTTTATATATTACCTTATACTCCAATTTATACGCCATTTCTATATCATTAATATCGACCTTTTTTGTATACAAGACCTGTGTAATAAAGCCTTGTTCAAATTTTAATTCCTTAAATCCATACTTTACAGAATCTTTTGAGTGACTTATAATCTCCAATTGATCATCTAATACATTTAATTGATAACCTCTACTCTTATATATAGCATAATTGCTCACATTTTACCTCCCCCACATGCCTCATATAACTTATATTCTATAGTTCCCTAGAATCTATCTGGCTTTCCTACTGAAATTAATAGTATCTTATTCAATATGTAGTCAACCTCAGTTTTGACAATCAATTCTAATGGTGCTATTTTATCATTTACAGTAATATCTATCCCTTTCAACAAAGCTAATTTTACTAATGCAATTACCGTTATGGATAACAATTCATGGGGTGTCCCTTTAGTGGCTTTACTATTTTTTTGTTGAGAAATGATTAACTCTATGTTACTTAATGCACCTGTTTTGTCTCCTTCAATAATTGAACGTAGATAATCTGCAAACATGTTTCTTTTTTTATCTTTTATTTTATCTAAGTGATTTAATGCATCTTTATATCTGTCGAGTACTATATACTTCAATGCATAGCCCCAGTGATATGTAAATTTGTCAATATCAGCTGCATCAACTTCTCCTCTATCCCCCATCAAATGAGCGATTTTATTAGTGGCTTCAACTGAATCAGATGCTATTGCTCTCAAAAGTTCTCGATATGATACCATTGACATAAAGCTTTTTGACTCTTCAATACCATTTCTATCATAAAATTCAACTGCTTTAATATATGCTTGGCACGCGTTATAGAGATTATTCTTAAAGGAGTTTATATCTTTATGTAGTATAAAGTCACCTATTGCAATCGTTTCTAATGTTCCCGAAAGAAACGAGTAGAAATTTATTGGATTACTTGGTAATCCAGTTTTTTTATATTTTGTTTGTTTCCTTTCAAGTTTTTTCTTTTGATGTTCATAAACAACATCAAATTTTTCAAGATAACTCATACTATACTGACTCCTTTTTCCAATTTTTTAACTACATTATTTTTTCAATAAGTTTATTGTATAAGTTTGGGTTTTGTATAGGCATATTCCCTGTTGTTGTAGTTATGTTATTCTTATACTTATTCATCATTGGAGATTAATTTTAATTCTATAGACTCTCTACCCGCACCATATCCTTTTTGATAGCATATGAGTCCTACATCTTTTTTCCATGTATAGGATTCATAATATCCTGTAGTAACAAGATTATTGTATGAATGATATTCTATCTCATCATCGTTGACCACTATATAGTGATGAAATCCTTTTTCTTCTTTCTCTAAATCATCTGGTAATTCAGTATTCTGACAAACAATAATACTATCTTCTGGTAAAGTCCCCTTTGATTTTATCATATCGAGGTTTTCTTCGGTCGGTTTTATCTTATATATTTTTTCCTTCAATACATAGAAATAACCTATGCATAATCTTTCCTCTGGAACACCATCCAGTGGGTCAAGGTACAACTCAAATAATCTACCATTCTTAAGCTTTTCTATCAATTTTATATTCAGTCTTACTTCCTTATTGTAACCATCTAAAAATTCAAAGTACCCTTCATAGTTCATTGACACTACGTCATGCCTAAAATATTCAGAAATAAACTCAATTGATTCATCATTCTGTGATATTTCTGATGTAGTTAATGAATTAAAATCGTTATTATGATTTTCTCCCTCATTTTGAGTGGGTACTTTTCCACAACTAGAAATCAACATCATACAAACTATCAAAATTATAAATCTAGACCTTTTCATCTACATCCTCCTTGTATCTTTTAAAATTAGGTATATATCTTTTAGAATAATTTACTTCTTTAAGCAACGACATCTTTATAATCTAGCTTCGTTATCTTTCATATCGAGCTACTTCCACTAGATCTATCTTTTCAACAAATGTTTCAGCAGTTTATTCATCTCCTTTTTAGATGGGATAGCGATAATTATTTCAATCTTACTGTGTTTAGTATTCCTCTTAATCTGCCTAGCACCCTCATTTTTAACTTGTAAGTAATTCTAACAAGTTGTCATTTCATTAAGTTATAGAGTGTGTTTGTTTTGCCAACTTACATTTGTTATATAAAAAAATCCGTTCTATTTTCCATCGACTTACTCCTCTATGACTTATATAGAATCAATGATTTTATCTTGTCCTGGTTTTGGATTTCTTCCATTGTCTGTTCTACTGTCTTTTGGAGGATTTCTTCTCCTTCTTAATTATACATTTTTTCTACTAATTTTAACAGTTTGAGTAATATGTCTTGTCGCCCAAAGAAACCGTCCTCATTGGGTGTTTCAATCTGTTCTACCTCAACCAATTTTCCACTTAAATATTCGAATAAAAGCTACTAAATACATAGTATTAAGTGTCAAAATTAATTTCAACTTCTTTTCGAAGATTGTTTTTTTATCGTTAATTAACAAAAACATAGCAAAAATATCACTTGTAATAGCTGGAATCAATGAGAAAATAAACCAAAGTGTTATATAGTAAGCTAACAATGGTGGAGTAGATGGCCTATTTCTAACAAATAGAACTAAAAATGCACACAACCAATTTAGTAAGCTAATTACAATCACAATATTTATTCTTTTTTCCATAACAAAACCTCCTCTTTGTGCTTCCTAGTTCATCTTCTAGGTAGTAGTACAGTCTTTGGTAGCTTTCTTCTAGTCTTGTTGGGGCTGTCTTTGGTATCCATCCATTGTCATGATCATCTAGTTCTATAAAGTCTATGGATATTCTTCCTATTCCATATACATATTTTTGTGTTTGGTAGTGCTCTCCGTACTGCATTAGTACATTTTGATATGGACTTGTTATATCGTATGCATATTCTACTCTGTAGTTTGTTCTATTGTATTGATGTCCCCATCCTGGTTTTGGATTTCCTCCATTGCCTGGATTGTTTTCGTCTATTTCTCTCTTTGCATGCCATGTGGATGTATATAGTCTGCTCTTTGTCTAATTTCGTTTAAGTTGTCATCATATCTATATAATTCTACTGTTAAGGATTGCTTTTCCTTCTTTATTATACATTTTTTCTACTAATTTTTACAGCTTGAGTAATATGTGTAGTTGTAGGTAAATAAGATTATATTTATGCAAAATACGTCAGACTGCACAAAACAATCTGACGTATTTTCATTAATGATGTAGCTTGTATCCTAATTTAATATTATCGACACTCGTGTCACCCAAAACAGAACCGTCCCGAATGGGTGGAATGGGTGTATTGAAAAGTCAAGTGTTTTTTTAATTTTCATTAAAACTATAAATTGCAATATTAAATGTCGCATTAAATTTGTTAAGTTATACCATGTATAATTTTGTAAATCATATGTGGTGATACTATCATACACCAATGCTAACTCTCTCGTAATTGCTATTTATTTGGTATATATGGCTTTGTCAAGGACTCTGCCACCAACGGTGGTGCGTAGCATCCTTTACAAAGTTATATATACCAAATATTCTTTCTTGAGAAAGAGTTATTTTGATAATTTATGTTCATAATATTGTGATGAACTCATGTAACCTAAAATTCTTCTTGGATAGTTATTTACCCAATGCTGAATCTTTTCTATCTCTCTCTTTGTGTAACAACTTATCTTTTTACCCTTTGGTATAAATCTACGAATTAACTTATTTGCATTTTCGTTACTACCTCTTTCCCATGAACTATATGGATGAGCGTAATATGCAGTAGTTCTTTTACTTTTTAATCTGCATGATTTTTCTATTATTTCTTGATTAACGAACTCATTACCATTATCCATGGTTATAGTCTTAAAAATTTTTTTAAACTTACTGCCATATTCTCTCTCAAGTGAATTCAATGTTTTACCAACTTCTTGCTGAGTCTTACTTTTCATTTTCCTTATTAAAGTCAGTCTTGTACAACGTTCAGTTAAAACAAGCAATACTTGTTTATCCTTTTTTTGTCCAACTACACAATCCATTTCCCAATGACCTATGGTATCTCTTAAATCTACCGATTTAGGCCTTTCTACAATACTTCTACCCTTTTTATTATTTAGTGAAACTTTACGTATTTTACGGTAGCCACGCTTCTTTTTATACTTAACAGGTAGATGTTTATTTGTTAATTCAAGAAATATTCCCTTATCAATATAGTTATACAATGTTTTTGTACATATTGTTGTTTTAAATTTAAGTTTATTAGCTTTTATTTCACCAATTACAGCATCAGGTGAATATTTCTCTTGAATTATCTTAGATTCTATATACTCACATAATTTGTGATTATCGCCAATTTTAAGATTAGCTCCTTTGTTACATCTATTACGTAGGTATTTTTCATGAGCTACATCAGCACAGTATACTAATTTCTTAGTCAAATCACTGTTCAACAATTCAACAGTACCTCTTTTAATTTCTCTTTGAATTGTTCGTACACTTTTTCCAATGAGAAATGCAATTTCTTTTGGTATCTTACCGATTTTAATATATCCCTCAATTTGGTAGCGTTCTTTTTCTGTTAAATATTTATTTTTCCTGTTGTTTATGTTATTATTTTTATTGTGATTCATTTGAAAAATTCTCCCTTTAAGTTTTTGGTCGAACTTAACAATATCAGAGAATTTCAAATGAGTCACTTTTTAATTTTTGGAAATTCTATTTTATGCGTCATTTAATTATACAACTTAGCATTTTATTTACTTATGATAGCAAAATTTATAAACATAACTTTTTAATAAATTATATCTGTTTTTTAAGCATCAAAAAGGGAGGATATCATTAATTATTTTGATATCCTCCCTTTTTAAAAACTTTTATTTTATAGCAAACTCTAGTCTTCCCATGTATCCAGGAGCAATCTCATATTTGTCAAATACAATTACTACTTTTCCTTGTTCGTTTATATAGAATCTTTGATCATCTTTTATACCTTTAAAACCTCCTTCATTTGCTTCAAAGAATGAATTATCTGGATTTTTCTTTAATTCTTCTATTTGCCTAACTATATCTTCATCAATAATTTTTTTGTAATCCTTACCAAGCATATCGTCTAAGGTAATCATTTTATTGGTTTCTAAATTTATATTATAATAGTAATAATTTTCATATGAATAAGCCTGAGACACACTTTGATATACTATAAAAGATAATATTTTCTCATTAGCTAACTTCAATTCGTAATCTGATTTTATAGTAAAAGGACTAAAATCTTCTTCTTTTCCACCTGTTTCTACAAATGCTTTTTTATCTTCCTCAGCATTTCTTTCAGCCTCTTTAGTTAATTCAGCCATTTTAGCATGTATTTCATCATTTATTCTCTTCTCAAGTTCCTTATCGTTTACCCCTTCTATAGAAGGTATTTTAATATCTGCGTCTACAACTTCATTATTTATTTTATAGTCTACAAATGTAAATACTTTCGCAATATTACCTAATACTGGTATGTTAGCTATTTTTGAAGCAAATACTTCACTTGTATTTAAACCTACTGTAAATATACTACATGCTACAACTGTACCTGCTATAACCCTTTTAAAATTATTTAATCTCTTACTTTTCTTATTTTCCATATTACTTCTTTTTATTGTACTGTTCACGATATCATCCAACTCCTCAGGTATTTTTATTGATTTATATTTTTTAATAGCATTATCAAATTTCGGATCCATAATATTCCCTCTCCTTCAATATTATTCTAAGCTTTGAAACAGCAGAATAAATTCTCGTTTTTACTGTATTAATGTTGCAATCAGTCACTTTTGCAATATCTTCAATTTTCATATCCTCAAAATATCTCAGTATAATGACTGTTTTATGTATTTCATCTAATAAATCAATAGCATTATACAAATCTATTTTATCTGCTAAACTTACAGTTTCGGGCTCAGTTATATCACAGATCTCATCCTTCAATATTTCTTTTTTGTTTTTTCTGATATAGCTTATGCTTGTGTTAACAATTACTCTATACATCCAGGTTTTTATATAAGAGCTATTTCTTATTGTTTCAACTGATTTAAGAGCTTTGTATATTGATTCTTGCACTATATCAAGAGCCGCTTCTTTGTTTTTTACATAGCTATAAGCTAAACGGTAAAAATTATCTTGATTCATCTTAATGTAATCTACTAGTATTAAGTAATTCTTTTTATATGTCGACATATCTTAGGTAAGCCTCCTTACACTATATAGACGTGGTAAATAATAAAAAAGTTTTAGTAATTTATTTTTTTATTTAATTTTTACTTGTGTATAATATCATTTTAAACAACAAAATCAAACTTTTAATTATTTCCATCTATTAGACAAATATCTCTGATTCATATAAAATATATTTAGTAAAGGTATAAGTTAAACCAAAACAAAATATGCATTGACATAATAAAGGAGGATAACATTGAGAAACGAAAAAGAAGTATTTGATATGATATTAAATTACGCTAAAAAAAATGATGACATAAGAGCTGTACTCATGAATGGTTCCAGAACAAATCCCAATGCAGATAAAGATAATTTTAGAGACTATGATATTGTTTACGTTGTCAAAGACCCAAAAAAATATTTATCAGATAGAAGTTTTATTGATGTTTTTGGAAAAACCATTATCATTCAACAAAATAACTTATATCTAAATAATGATGAATACTATATATTTTTAATGCTTTTTGAAGATGGGGTGAGAATAGACCTCCAATTTTTCCCACTAGATCAAATAAATACTAGAGAATGTGACAGTTTAGAAGCAGTATTATTAGACAAAGATAATATTATCAGCGAGTTACCTACACCTAATGAAGAAATGTACTATGTTAAAAAACCATCTAAAAATGAATTTGAAAAAACAGTTAATAATTTCTGGTGGTGTTTAAACAATGTAGTTAAAGGTATTCACAGAGATCAATTATGCTATGTTAAATCAATGTATGACATTGTAATCAAACAAGATATTAATAAAATTATTGATTGGTACATTGGTATGAACAATGATTGGAAAGTCAATGTAGGTTTATTTGGCAAATACTATAAAAAATACTTATCTACAGATTTGTATGAACTTTTCAAAAAAACTTATGCTAATGCTAATTATGATGAAATTTGGGATTCAATAGATTATTCATGTGAACTATTACGAATGTTAGCTATTCCGTTATCAAAAAGTCTTAGTTATGATTATCCTATAGTAGATGATATAAAAATGAGTCTTTATCTTGAAAAGATGAGAAAATAAGAACAGGGACGGTTCATTTTGGAGTACCCCAAAATGAACCGTCCCTAAAAGAAAAAAGGAAGTGATCATTTTGAACGAAAAAATTCTTGTAGTAGATGATGAAGTAACTTTACTTGAAGTTGTAAAAGATTATTTAAAAAAAGAAAATTATGATGTCTATACAGCTATTTCGGGTAGTGAAGCTATTAAACTATTCAAGACAATTGAACCTGATTTTATTATACTTGATTTGATGCTTCCTGATATTTCTGGTGAAGATGTATGCAGGCACGTAAGAAAAATTTCCGCAGTTCCTATATTAATGTTAACAGCAAAAAGTAGTGAGGACGACAGAATAGAAGGTTTAGTTTTAGGTGCAGATGATTACCTGACTAAGCCTTTTAGTCCTCGCGAACTGGTTATGCGTGTCAAAGCGATTCTTAGACGAACTAAGGGAAATTTTAACCCATCAAACAACCCATCAGAGACAGTTCGTTTTGGGGCACCCCAAAAAGAACCGTCCCTATTAATTGATAAAAATGAACATGTTGTTAAAAAAAATGGTGAAGTAATAAACATTACTCCTAATGAGTATAAAATATTACTTACCTTAGCAGAAAACCCAAATCGCACTTTTTCTAGAAATCAACTAATTAACGCAGCTCTTGGTTATGATTATTTAGGTTATGACCGCACTATCGATACACATATAAAAAATCTTCGTCAAAAAATAGAAGATGATTATAAAGATCCACAATTTATCGTAACTGTTTATGGCGTTGGGTACAAATTTAAGGGTGAAAAAATATGATTAGCATTACAAAACAATTAAAAAAATATTTTATAATAATTGCTCTCGTATCTGTTGTCTTTATAACTCTAATATCAAATATAGGAATGAATTATTTTTTTAAAAACTATGTAGAAAATACTAGACAAAAAAATGACTTAAAACTAATTGAATATATCGAGGAAGTTTATGAATATTCTCATAAACTCAATCAAGAAGTCATGCACAATATTTTTTTTGAGGCACATAACGAAGGACTTGATATAAAAATAAAAAACATTGATAATGAAACAATATTTGATAGTCAAAACTATTTTGGTATGGGCATGGGAATGGGTAAAGGTTATAGAAATAATAGGAATAAAGCTGTAAATTTAGAATATAAAACATATCCTCTTTACAATAGCAAACAAAAAATAGGTTCGGTAGAAATAGGTAGACCCGCAAGTATATTTGTCACATCTGAGGATATTAGTTTTGTATATGCTATTAACGGTATCTATATAGTAGCTTTTGTTTTTTCTATTATAGTTGCTGTATTGATCAGCTTATATGCTTCAAAAAAGTTTTTAAATCCTATTTTGCTAATAAAAAACAATGTAACTACCATTGCTGATGAAAAATATAACCTCAATAAAGTTAGTACTAATACCCAGGAACTACATGAATTGTCAAAATCTATAGAACAGCTTGCAACCAGACTTGAAAATCAAGAAAATCTCCGCAAAAGATTAACCTCTGATGTTGCTCATGAGCTTAGAACGCCTTTGTCTACATTGCAAAGTCATCTTGAAGCGTTAATAGATGGTATATGGGAGCCAACACCAGAAAGACTGACTGTTTGTTATGATGAAATTCTTAGATTAACAAAGCTTATCAAGGATTTATCTGACTTATCCAGCATAGAAAGTACAGATATCAAATTAAATAAACAAGATATAGATTTATCTAAATTACTAAATAACGTAGTTGAAAATTTTATACCTCTAATGATGAACAAACAGATTATGATTGAAAAAGATATTGAGACTGATATTCACTTTTTTGGTGACATAGACAGGCTGAATCAAGTGTTTGTTAATTTACTTTCAAATGCTTATAAATATACTGAAAAATCTGGTAAGGTACTAATAAAATTAAATAATAAAAATAAAAAAATAACTTTTTTTATTCAAGATACAGGTATTGGAATTAAAAAAGATGATATCCCATATATATTTGAAAGATTTTATCGTGGAGATGTTTCAAGATGTCGCAAAACAGGTGGAACTGGTATTGGTTTGACTATAGTAAAAGCTTTAGTAGAAGCTCATGGTGGAAAAATCATGGTAGAAAGTGAACCTAATGCAGGAACTACTTTTATGATACAATTCTAAATTAAAATTTTCTACTCAAATCATGTTCTATAAAAGGCACTTTAGGTCGCTCTTCGAAGATTTATTAGAGACATCCTAGTTACTTATTGGTTTTAATTTTATTTCAAAACCACAAACAACTGCTAAAATAAATGTTCCAACCACTAAATTAACTAGGCTAGTATCTGAGGTTTCTTTGCTGGTGAATTCAACAGGCAGTTTTATCATCGCTTTTACACCATCAATAAAACTGCCTGTTGTCTGAACAAAGCAAAGATTCTCAGATACTTGCCCTTTCCACTAATTAATGAACCTACAATTTGTATTAATGTCACACTCACAACGCTTTACCCGAAAGAAAAAGCAACCACTAACCTAACAGAAGCTATATAACATCTGCCGTACACGACCTTGAAGCCTGTGTTTCAACCTCTCTAATATAATCAAGAAACACAGGCTTCACCGAGTTAGGTAGATGTTTTGTAATGCTTCCATTCAAAAAGTTCAAGCTAAATATCTTCGAAGCTCCAACCCTAACAAGACCTCAAACTATTTCTTGCCATCCTTTGTAAGTCACATGGCTCATTAATTTATACTTCAGCGATGCAAGGAACATCCTAGTTACACATTGGTTATAATATTATCAAGCTATTGGTTTAGTCAATTTTTTCTTCATATTTTCTTCAATTAATCTCCATAAGTTCTTCACATTTCTTTTCTATAATAGCATTACAAACAATAAATTAAATTATGGAGGTTGATAATATGAAAAAACTTTTAACACCAATCCTAATAATAGCTGTACTTGTAATAGGTGCAACTACCGTACTCGCTACTTCTTTCAGCACACCAGCTGAAATAGTTGGAAATCTTACAGGTAAAACATCTGAAGAAGTCTATGAGCAACACATAGACGAAAATAAGACATTTGGACAAATTGCTGCTGAGGAAGATAAACTTGATGAATTCAAAGATCAAATGCTTGAAAACAAAAAAGCAATAATTGAAAAAAGAGTTGAAGACGGTGCATTGACTCAAGAACAAGCAGATCAAATTACTAAAAAACTTGAAGAACAAATAGCAAATTGTGATGGAAATGGCACTCCTAGCAGAATTGGATGTGAGTATGGTGTTGGTTTTGGAAGAGGTCTAAATGGTAATGGTCAAGGTCAAGGTAAAGGAAATGGTATTGGTAGAGGCAATGGAAAAGGTGCCGGTAGAATGAATGGTAATGGAATGGGTTTTAACAGAAATACCAATAAGTAGAATAAAAAATAGCAATGGAGAGACTAAGTCTCTCCATTGCTATTTTTTATTCTACATCTCTCAAACGCTCAATTATTGTTAATTTACTAATGCTTTTATAACATAAGCGTGGAGTAATCATTCCAGCTATTATCAATATTATGCCACATGCTAAGGTTGGTATTACATTAAAGTTATATTCAAAGAAATTTACAATTCCTCCTATAGAATTTACAGCATAATATGTTATCGCAAGTCCCAATGTTAATATAATAATTGTAGTAAATAATCCATAATACAAGCCTTCAAAGGTTATCATCTTAATTAGCTGTTTTTTTGTCATACCTATACTCTCAAGCATTGCAAACTCCATTTTTCTTGATATAATACCTGTTAATATAGTATTGACAAAATTCAATAAACCAATTAGTGCTATAACACCGCTTAAAGTATACCCTACAGTTGAAAACATTGATATAAAGCCTTTATATTCATTAATATAATCATCTTTTGATATATATTCAAGATCTGGTTCACTAGCAATAATGCTATCTATACCATTTTTGACATCATTCATTTTATCGTCATCTGCAAATACTTGAGCAGACATTATCACTGGGTCTTTCACAATATCTTTAAATACTTTTGATGATGTAAATGCCTTATATCCAGTAGGAACAAATCTACCATTATGAAGTGTTTTTATTACATCTATTAATGCCATAACCTCAAATTCTTTTTCGGTACCGTCTTTAAGTTGAAGTGTTAACTTATCTCCTACTTTATAGTAATCACACCCAGCATAATGATTTATCAAAACATAGTTACCTGTTTTAAATTTTTCTAAATCTATTTTACCATCTATTACTTTACTATCATCATAAGCATTTAAACATCCTATATCTAAACCATAAAGTTGAACTCCTATACTACCTGTATTCACTGCTATCTCCATATTACCTTTTACACTTTTTTTGTTCTCAGCAACTTTTTGCATTATTTTTAATTTAGCATTATCCAATATATCCCTTGTATGACTTAAATATATCTTATCTACTCTTTTTACTCCATCAATTTTATCTATTTCGTCACATATATTTTCACTTAATGAGTCTGAGTCATCAAATTTCATACTGCTATAATAGGAATAATGTGCAATTGTAATATCTCCACGTATTAACTGTACTAAATATTTATCAATATCAAAGCCAGAGATCATTGAAAACACACAGCTAAATAATATTATACTTAAAGACAATGATGACAACACAACGGCTAACTTTTTCTTACTTCTTAAAACATTTGATAAAGCCATTTTATGAATTTTAGCACCATTTCTTGAATTTTTCTGTTTCTTTTTTATATTTACCCCTGTATATCTTACAGCCTCTATAGGGGAAACTTTAGAAGCTAGTTTAGCTGGTTTGTTACAGCTGATTAATACTGTAACAGCTGAGAATATACCTGCTCCTACAAATAACAAAGGATTACTTGAAATCACTATACTGCTTTCATTAATCGTGAAGCTCATAAGCATCATAGGAACTAATAATATTCCTGAAAAGTATCCAATGCAAAGTCCTATTGGAATTCCAATGATTGATAAATATAAGGCTTGTTTGCGTATAATTCTTTTAAGTTGTTTTCTTGTACTGCCAATAGTTTTTAACAATCCGTAGTATTTAATATCCCCTACAACTGATATATAGAATATATTATATATTAATAGATACCCGCTGAACATTATCAACAGCGTAATTATAACAAATGGTAATACTGTTGATAAATCACTACTTTCTGTTGACATATATGCCCAGTTAACAGCATATTGAAAATCCTCAATCTGTAAGCCTGTATCTGTTACAATTCTCTCTAAATTTGCTTTAATATTATTTTTATTATTGAACATTATACATATATCTATGTTACTATTATCGTATCCATCAAGAGCAGTGTATTGATTAATAAAATCTAAAGACACCAATGCCTCTCCTGCTGCTGATACACTCTTGTCTCCTTCCCAATAACCGCTTAATACAAAATCCTTTGTATAGCTTTTATCTAAAACAGTATAAGAAAGTGTAACTATAGCACCTATTTCATGCTTAACTTTTAATCTGTCTAATATCCATGTTGCTGTTACTATTTCATTTTCAGCTTTTGGGTAATCACCTACTATTGGTTTTGTAAATCCCCAATCCCCTGCATTTTTGTCACTATAACGTATTTCTAATGGTTTACTCCTAAACTCCTTATTATCAGCGTCTGTTAGATACATAGTTAATCCATGTTCTTTTATTAGAGGATGATTTTTAACCATATCATACTGTTGTTTGTTTATATGCTTAAATCCTCCATGAGCCATTGTTCCAACTTGTCTCATTGTTGCTTTTTCAGTTGTATCTACAATACTCATACCTATTGTAAACACACTTGTTATTAAAACTGTAGTAAGTATTATTGCTATGAGTGTAAAAATGTTTCTGGTTTTATTTTTCTTAAAGCTGCGTTTTGCAAGCTTGTTAATTACTTTCTTATTATTATTAGAAAACATATCTACTTCCTCCCACCTGTCACAATTTTGCCATCTTCTATTCTTATAATCCTGTCAGCAAGTTGTGCTATTTGTTCATTGTGGGTAATAATAATTATTGTTTGATTGAACTTTTCACTAGTAATCTTTAATAGTCCCATAACTTCTTGCTCTGTCTTGGTATCCAAATTACCTGTAGGTTCATCTGCAAGTACAATAGAAGGTTTAGTAGCAAGTGCTCTTGCAATTGCTATTCTCTGCTGTTGCCCCCCTGATAGATTACTAGGAAGATTGTTTAATTTGTTTGATAGCCCTAATGTATCAATTATTAAATCTAAATATTCTTTATCTACCTTGTTGCCGTCTAATTCTATAGGAATTACTATATTTTCATATACATTTAAATTTGGTATAAGGTTATAATTCTGAAATACAAAACCAATATATCTTCGACGGAATATAGTCAAATTATCTTCTTTCATATCAAATATCTTATTATTATCAACAATAACTTCTCCTGATGTAGGATAATCAAGTCCTCCAAGCATATGTAAAAGCGTACTTTTTCCTGATCCTGATGTACCCACAATCGCCACAAATTCACCTTTATTTATTTCTATGTTAACACCGTCTAACGCCTTTACTATATTTGGCTCACTGCCATAATGTTTTTTCAAATTAACAGTCTCTAATACTTTCATACTTTCCATCTCCTCGTTTCTTAGTATACTTTAATAATAAACTACCAATGTCACAAACACCTCACAGATTAAAAATAAAATCTCACAATTTTGTGAGATTCCTAAGGTATATTTATTTTACATTGTATCATTTGGTAGATAAACAGAAAATGTTGAACCTACCCCTTTTTGTGATGTAACTTTAATGTATCCGCCTTGTTTTCTAATAATTTCTCTTACTATATATAATCCTAGTCCAACTCCTTCTATTTCTGATACTTCAGTTGATCTGTAAAACCTTTTAAATATATTATTGATTTGGTCACTCTCTATACCTATTCCATTATCTTCAATATTAATCTTAGTAAACATTTCTCCATTAACAACTTTGACTAATATTTGTCCCCCTCTGTGGGTGTATTTGACTGCATTATCTAATATATTAAATAGTGCTTCAGCTATCCATTTCTTATCATGTTCTATAATATTAATATCTTTACATTTAACAGCTATACCTATATCTTTTTTCTCTGCTTTGACATAAATATTACTTACTGCCTCCGCAATAGTATCCTCTAAAGGACATCTAGTGCTGTTAAGTGTAATAATATCTGTCTCTAATCTTGACATTTTAATTAAAGCTTTTATCAGCCAATCTATTCTTTTTATTTGAGACTGCATATTATTTAAGAATTCATTTTCCTGTTCTTTAGTTAAATGGTCTCTCTCAAGCAATGTACTGTTATAAATACTCAAATTAGCTAGTGGAGTTTTAATCTGATGTGATATATCAGATATCAATGATTTAATACTGACTTTTTCCTTTACATATTGATTATGCTGACTGTTTATCATTTCAATAAGCTGTTTAAGTTTACTTTGTATTTTAGACATAAGAGTCTCGTTTACAACATTAAAATGAATATTAGTATCTTTTTTAATCATTTTATTTAATATAACATTTAATTCATCTGTAAATTTTACTAATTCTCTTCTAACTATAAGTACAAAACCAATTCCCAATATCAATATAGCTACTACAAACATAATACAGATATGCAATAGAGAATTCAAATGAACGGCTGCCCTTGGATACATTCCTTCTATATTTCCCATAGTTTTTATAATACTCATATAAAAAATCATACAAACTATTGTAACTAAGAGCCCCGTAAGGAAAAATATTTTTTCTGTTACTATAGACTTTATATTATTCATTATTCTTCACCTACCCACATATAGCCCATTCCATAAATAGTTTTGATATATTTAGGCTTAGAAGGTTTTTCTTCAATTTTATTTCTCAACCTGTTAATATTTACTGTCAGTGCGTGTTCATCTACAAAGTTTGAATCATTATCCCATAATTTTTCGAGCAAAACACGTCTAGTCATTACCTGACCCTTAGACTCAAACATTATTTTTAAAAGTTTATTTTCTGTTGGAGTAAGCGTAAGTACTTTATCCTTATTATTAATAATCATCTTTTCAAAATCAAATGACAAATCTTTATTTACTACTACCTGCTCTTTTTTTTCATTAACTCTATATCTTCTAAATATAGCTAATATTCGTTCTCTTAAAATACTGAGGCTGAATGGCTTAGTTATATAGTCATCTGCACCAAGCTTAAAGCCTGTAACAACATCAGATTCCATATCACATGCAGTTAGAAAAATAATCGGATTATCATAGTAATTCCTTATTTTTTCACAAAAATCAAAGCCATTACCATCTGGTAAATTTACATCTAATATTATCAAATCAATAGAAGCTTTGTTTAGCTCCTCTTGTGCTTCTTTTAAGCAATATGCAGAAATAACATTAAAACCTTCTTCCTGCAAATTAAACTTAATTCCTCTACTTAACATTTTATCATCTTCAACTAATAAAAGTGTCTTCATACACTTCATCTCCTATATATTAATTACTTATAATTTTCAAATTAGACTCTTTAACTAATTTCTATTATAACTTTTGTAATGCTATATATCAAAAATAATCAAATATTTAAAAAACAACATCTTTTTATTAAATATATATGAACTTTTTTTAAAAAGATATGAATATTTTTTGTAATTAATTCGCTAAAATTATATAATAATCTACATATTAGTACAAATACTACGCGTCTTAATACTATTAAAATGTTAAGACTGGACTTACTAAGGAGGATTTAAAATGGAAGGTATAAAATGTTTTTTAGAAAGAAGAAGTATAAGAAAATACACATCTGATCATATAAATGATGAACTTATAAAAAAGCTTTTGACAGCTGGTATGTATGCACCTTCAGCAGGTAACGAGCAACCTTGGGAATATATAGTTGTAAGAGATAAGGAGCTTTTGGTTGAAATTACAAAAGTTCACCCTTATTCAAGCATGTTAAAAGAAGCTGATGCCGCAATTATAGTTTGTGGAAATTTGAAAAAAGAAAAGTTCAAGGATTTCTGGGTACAAGACTGCTCTGCTTCAACTCAAAATATACTACTAGCAGCTCATACTCAAGGTCTTGGTGCAGTTTGGTTAGGTGTATATCCTGAAACCAAACGTGTTAAAGGTATTAAAAAAATATTCAACTTACCAAAACATATTACTCCACTTTCAATAATATCACTAGGTTATCCGTCAGAAAACAAACCTACACCAATCAGATTTAATGAGGATATCATTCATTATGATGAGTGGTAGAGTGATATTTGCTGTAATTCCTTAAAAATTTGATATAGGCAAGCTTTGTAGGTTATATAGCTCGCTATTTTTTGATTCAGCGATGTAAAAGATTTTTCTAACTCGGAGAAGGGCATATTTTTTCGGTATTTATAAGGTGCGTATACGAAAAATCTCTTACGCGCTTCTATTTATTTTTGGGTATTTTCTTTAGGGTCAAGCTTCGTAAGCTTTTCAATGAAAATACTCATTTATTTTTCCTTTCTCATTGGTGTAGGATCTCTCTAAGAATCTTCTACGGCTCCGCAAAGAGCTTGTTTCTAAATAAATAAGAAACTCACTACTCACTACGTTCCTATGAGTAAGTGATTCACTCAAAATCTTAGATTTTGGTTCTCTACTTAAAAGCGTTGAGAAAACAAGCTCTTAAAGTCGCTCTCCGAAGAAACCTTAGAGTAATCCTAGTTACTTATTGGTTATAACTAAGAAATCTTTTTTAAACCTGTGAAAATACAAACTTCATAAAATCAGGTAGATGTTTTATCTCTTTAATTCAAAAATTTTCAAGCAAAACCTTCGAAGCTCCAACCCTAATATGACCCCAAATTCCTACTACAATAACTATTACCACCAATATACTATCTAGGTAAGTATCTGAGGTTTCTTTGTAGGTGAATTCAACAGGCAGTTTTATCATTGCTTTTATACTATAAATAAGAACTGCCTGTTGTCTGAACCAAGCAAAGATTCTCAGATACTTGCCCTCTCCATTAGGTTATGGATTACCATTATGTAATAACTTCGTACTTACAAAGGCTTACCCTAAAGAAAAACTAACCATTATATTATTTAGAAGCTACATGACATTTTTTGACCACGACATTGATGCCTATATTTTTTCATATTTATATAATCAGAAAAATATAGCATCTCCGAGTAAGAAAAATGTCTTGTAAAGCTTCAACACATAAACATTGAGCTA